>DAORUL010000019.1:8406-20210 GCA_035433165.1 Thermomonas sp.
GCAGCGTCGGCAGCCGGAGCAGCGGCAGCGTCAGCAGCCGGAGCAGCAGCAGCGTCAGCAGCCGGGGCAGCAGCAGCGGCGTCAGCCGGAGCAGCAGCAGCGTCAGCAGCCGGGGCGGCGTCAGCGGCCGGAGCAGCTTCTTCCTTCTTGCAAGCCGACAGGGCCAGGACGCCAGCGGCGAGCAACACGAAAAGCTTCTTGTTCATTTGAATCTCCAAAAGGGTTGACTGAAAAGCTGAGGTTGGTAAATCAGGCAACGCCGGTGCACTTGGCAAATCGGCCAGGGCCGGGGGTCGTTTCACTGACTTTCGACGTTCCCGGTTGCCCGGGGCACGAAAAAGCCGTCGGCGTACCGACAGCTTTTCCGAGTTCTTTGAGAATAATCGATTTGGCTAAGTCTCCGCCAGTCCGATTACTTCTTCGCTTCGGCCGAGGTGGCCGCCGATTCAGCAGCGTCGGCTGCTTTCTGTGCATCCGCCGGGGTGGCGGCGGCGTCTACCGGAGCGGCATTGGCATCGGCAGCCGGGGCAGCAGCGGCATCGGCCGGTGCTTCCGCGGTGGCGTCAGCAGCAGGCGCTGCGGCAGCTTGGGTGGCGGCAGTGTCGGCAGCGGCCTGGGCATCGGCAGCCGGAGCGGCAGCAGCGGCATCAGCAGCCGGCTCGGACTTGCTGCAGGCGGTCAGGGCCAGGCCCAACGCCATTGCCAGCAGGATTTTGTTGATCGACATAATTTCTGTTTCCTCGTCGTTAATTCTGAGCACACACGAAACGCGTGCCCTAACATGATGACGCGCTTGTGTCGCGTGTCAAGCGGTTGGCCGGTTTTTTTTCAATCCGGCGTTGCATGGAGTCATGCCAATTCGATCGCCATGGCGGTCGCTTCGCCACCACCAATGCACAGCGAAGCCACGCCACGCTTGCCTCCGCGCGCCTGTAGCGCGTGGATCAGGGTGACCAGCAGGCGTGCACCGCTGCAGCCGATCGGGTGGCCCAACGCCAGCGCACCACCGTTCACATTCAGCTTGTCGTGCGGAATACCGAGGTCGCTCATCGGCGCCATCGCCACGCAGGCGAAGGCTTCGTTGATTTCGAACAAATCCACGTCGGCCACGCTCCAGCCGGCCTTGGTCAGCACGTTTTGCACCGCGGCCACCGGCGCGGTGGTGAACCACTCCGGGGCCTGCGCGTGGGTGGCATGGGCTTTGATGCGCGCCAGCGGTGTGGCACCTGCGGCGGCAGCGGCCTCTGCCGACATCACCACCAGCGCGGCGGCACCGTCGGAAATCTTGGAAGACGATGCGGCCGTCAGCACGCCGTCCTTGCCGAACGCCGCACGCAGTTCGGGAATCTTGTTGAGGTCGATCTTGCCGGGCTCCTCGTCTTTCGCGATGACCGCTTCGCCCTTGCGGGTCTTGACCGTCACCGGGGTGATTTCGGCATCGAAGGCGCCGGCGGCCTGCGCGGCTTGGGCGCGGCGTGCACTTTCGGCGGAAAACGCATCCACGGTGGCGCGATCAAAGCCGTACTTGGCGCAGGCGGCATCGCCAAACACCCCCATCGCCTTGCCGTCGTAGGGGTTGGTCAGGCCATCCCAAGCCATGTGGTCCAGCATTTCGGCGCTGCCGTAGCGAATGCCGGTGCGCGAGTTGTTGAGCAGGTGCGGGGCATTGGTCATCGATTCCATGCCGCCCGCCACCACCGCCTGCGCGGAGCCGGCCTTGATGATGTCGTGGGCCAGCATCACCGCTTTCATGCCCGAGCCGCAGACCTTGTTGATGGTAGTGCAGCCCGCGGCATCGGAAATGCCGGCGCCGCGCGAGGCCTGACGTGCCGGGGCTTGGCCCAGCCCGGCCGGCAACACGCAACCCATGATGACTTCGTCCACCTTGTCGGCGGCCAGCCCGGCCTGCGCCAATGCGCCGGCGATGGCCGCACTGCCCAATGCGGGCGTGGGGGTGCTGGTGAATTGGCCAAGAAAAGAACCGATGGCGGTGCGCTTGGCACCGACGATGACGACGTCGCTCATGGGAAGCTCCGAAAATCCGTGGGGCCGGCGATGCCGGGGAAGCGCCGATTATGGCGCGATTCGCGTCGGTTTGCTGCAATGCGGCATTGGATTCACTCAAAACCCATTGCGCCAACCTGCGCCTGGGCTTACAAGGAGGCATCATTCGCCAGCTTCGCCGTGCTGCGAAGTCGATGCAGGGGAATTTGCATGTTGATGAACACATCCATTCAGACCACGCGACGGCCACCCGCGATGTCATGTGTATTGGCGTTGTTGCCTGCCTGCATTGCGCTAGCACTCACCGCCTGTGGCGGCGGAGGTGGTAGCAGCGCAGTGCGCCCGGACCCGCCCCCGGTCACGCCGACTGGTCCCGGGTTTACCCCCACGGTTGCCAATGACGCCACGCTGGTGGTGTCACCACCGACGGTGCCCAGCTTGGGTGCACCGGTGACCTTTACCGATCCTGCGATCAACAAGCACCTGAGTCTGACCAACGCCGCTGGGGCGCTGGGTGCCGGCTGGAAGGGGCAAGGCGTGACCATCGGATTCGTGGATTCCGGCGTCAATCGCAATCATCCGGCATTGGCAGGGCGGGTCAGCGCCAGCTTCATCCACGTGGATCCCAACACCAACAACACCAGCGTGGATGACGTGGTGGGGCATGGCACCACCGTGGCGTCGTTGGCGGCAGGCCGGCCCACTACCGGCACCTACAGCGGCGGGGAATCGGGAAACTGGGGCGGCGGCATTGCGCAAAATGCCACCCTCGTGTCCTCACGAATCATTGGCGATAAACCCCCGGTTGATGATGGGTCGGGTGCCGGCAATGAAATCCATGCGGGCGAAGGGTATGGCGATTTCTTCAAAAGCATCAATGGCGAATTGGCCGATGCCGGCGCCAAGGTGATCAACAACTCCTGGGGCGGCTTGTATTGGAGCGACCCGGCGTTGACCACCGAGCTGGCCACGGCGTGGAAGGATTTTGTGGTCAATCGCGGTGGCATCGTGGTGTTTGCCAACGGCAACAGTGGCGCAGACCCGCGTTTTTCGGGCAACCCGTCCGACAACGCACGCCTGCCCACGCTGGCCCTTGATGCGCAGTTGGAAAAAGGCTGGCTGACGGTGGGCGCGCTGGACCCCAATAACCCGACGCAACTGACGTCCTATTCGCAGCAATGCGGCACGGCGATGAACTATTGTCTGGTTGCACCCGGCAATACGGTGTTCATCGACCCGCAGGCGAAAGTGGGGGATGCCAGTTACGCGCTGTATCAAGGTGGCGGCACCTCGTATGCGGCACCGCTGGTGTCGGGTGCGGCGGCGGTGGTGTGGTCGGTGTTTCCCTATTTCAACAATGACCAGGTGCGCCAAGCGCTGCTGGGTGGGGCCAAGGATTTGGGCGCACCGGGGGTGGATGCGGTGTTCGGTTGGGGGTTGTTGGACGTGACCAAGGCCGCGATGGGGCCGAGCAATTTTGCGTGGGGCGATTTTACGGTGACGTTCTCGGGAAATTCGGTGTGGCGCAATGAAATCATCGGCAGCGGCGGCTTGATCAAAGGCGGCAGCGGCACCTTGACGCTGACCGAAGCAGGCAAGTTCACCGGTGCTACCCAAGTCAACGCTGGCGCATTGGATGTGCGCAAGGGGCTGAAGTCCAATCTGGCCATTGCCAACGGGGCCACGGTCTGGGGCAGCGGCGTGTTCGCCGGCAACGTCAACAACAGTGGCCGTTTCCTGAGTGGTGCCAACACGCCGGCCAGCATCAGCGGCAACTACATCCAATCCGGCAGCGGCAATCTGGGGGTGTGGCTGGGCAGCACGCTGCGGGTGACAGGCAGTGCCACCTTGGACGGCACGATGTCGATTCTGGGTGTGAAGTCCGGCTATACCACCACCAGCAAGGAGACCCTGTTGAATGCAGGGGGCGGTGTCAGCGGCACGTTTGCGTCGCTCAAGGCCGCGCCGAATGTGTTTTTGGATGCAGCACTGGGCTATGACCCCAACAACGTCTTCCTCAACATCAACCGCATCGATGTCAGCAAGGCGGTGGCCGGGATGGGGCTGGACGGCATCAGCGTGATGTCGGCGGTGCGGGTGGAGTCGGCGATGCAGGCCATCGATGCGCAACTGGGCGGGGGTGCGCCGGGCGGCATTGGTGCCAGTTTCATCAACGCAGCCGGTGCGTTGCAGCAATCGACCAGCAAGGCCAATGCCGATCTGTCGCTGCGCAGTTTGTCCGGCGAAATGTATGGGGCTTCCACCACGTTGACCCTTGACGGTATTGATGCCGGCCGGCGTGCGCTGGGCCAGCGGATCGACAGCTTGACGCAAGCGCCGGCACAAATGGGCGGTTGGTATCGCAATCTGGCCAGCAGTGGGCAATTGGCACAGGCGGGGTTTGACGGCGTGGGGCTGGATAGCCGTGGCGAGATGATCGGCAATGATTGGCGCATCGGTTCCAATGCGGTGCTGGGCATCGCCATGAACAAGCTTGAGCAAAGCAGCTGGCTGGGTGCATTGGGCGATCGCAGCCGGGGTCATCAGCGTGAGTTGCAAGTCTATGCCGCTGGTTGGCGCGGCCCGTGGCAGGCGCAGGTGCAGATGGTCAGTGGCAATGTGCAGCGGCAGATGCAGCGCAATCTGTTGTTGGGCGACTTGCAGGATGCCGTGGCCACACAGCTTTCCGGCAACTATCAGGGGGCCTACGCCGAACTCGGGCGCAGCTTCGAAGCGCACGGACTGCGCCTGACGCCCTATCTGGGCTCGCAGTATGTGCGGCTGTCCAACGCCGGGTTTGATGAAGGCGGCAGCAGCGGCTTTGGCCTGCGCGCCAATGCCTGGGATGCCAGCCGCTGGCAAGCCATGGCGGGGCTGCGCGCTGAGCGCGACTGGCGCATTGGCGATGTGCAGTTGCGCGCCGATGCGCGTGCGGAGTGGCAACACACGCTGGCCACACAGGGCATGCTGTTTGCAGCCAGTTATGTGGGCCTGAACCAATGGTCGCCTTTGCAAGGCATGCCGTTGGCGTTGCGTGGGCAGCAGATTGGGCTGGGGCTATCGGCGCTGTTTGGGCGTAATGCACTACTGCGCTTCGATCTCAGCCAGCGCAGTAGCGCGTCGGGGGCTGACCAGATGGCATCGCTGTGGGCGAGTTACCGTTACTAGCATAGACGCGTTGAAGCCGTTGTGGCCGAAGTGACGTTCGGAGAGCATTGCGCATGGCAGGGGGCTGATGCGATGAAGCGAGTGTTGCTGTGCGTGCTATTGCTGCTTGGCGGATGGGTCAATGGGGTGTCCGCCCAAGTACCAGGTGAAATCGATCTGCGCCTGCAACATCTGGGCGTGGAGCAGGGCTTGTCGCAGTCCACCGCACGTGCGCTGGCGCAGGATGGCGATGGCATGTTGTGGATCGGTACCCAGGATGGGTTGAACCGCTACGACGGCTATACGTTTCACGTATTTCGACATGATGCCGCTGACAAGGCCAGTCTCTCTGATAACCATGTGACGGCATTGGCAGCCGACAAAGCCGGCCGGCTGTGGGTCGGTACGCAGTCTGGAGGCTTGGGTCGGTACGATCCGGAGCAACAGGCATTTCATAACTTCCCTGTCGCACTCAACCGGTCCGATGCTGTAGCAGCAACCCCTGTAAATGCCATCCTGGCGATGCCCGATGGCGAGTTGTGGGTGGCCAGTGGGCATGGCCATTTGCAACGGCTGAACCCCAGGGATGAACGGTTCACCACGATTGTGCTGCCCACCCAATCGCAGGTGCGAACGCTATTGGCATTACCCGATGGCGATGTATTGATTGGAACATCGCAAGGGCTGCTGCGCTGGATCCATTCACAGCAACGCATTCAGGCTTGGGCCGCTCAGGCGCTACCTGCGGGCACTGCCGACGTGCAAGCGTTGGCCCGCGAAGACGTGCATGGCAACTTGTGGGTGGGGACCGCGAGCCAGGGAGCATTCGAGCTCACAAGCGATGGCAATGTGTTGCGCCAAGTATCGTTTGCGGATGGTGTTGCTGCAGACGATGTTCGCTCACTGCTGGTGGATGCGCGCGGGCGTGTCTGGATTGGCACTTACAACGGGCTGTCGCGTATTGATGCGGAGGGCGCAGCAGCACATCGTTGGCTGGGAAATGAAAACCGAAGTGATGGCTTGGTCTCCGGACGCGTGCATGCACTGTTGCAGGACCGCGATGGTTTGATCTGGATCGGCACTTGGTTGGGCGGCGCACATGTGTACCTGCCAGGTTCCGATACTTTCCGCGAATTTCGCAGCGATCAGCAGGATCCACGTGGTTTGCCCGGCAATGGCGTGCGTACCGTGCTGTCAAATCCGGATGGCAGCCTGTGGTTGGGTATCCTCGGTGGCGGTGGTCTGATTCATTTTTCACCTGATCGCGGCGTCCTGGAGCGTTTTTACACCGCTGGCAAAGGTCCGCTGCAACTGCCCAGCGACCGGATTCAGGCACTTGCCCGGGATTTGGATGGCGGGCTGTGGGTCGGCTTTATGGATGCGGGGCTAGCGCATCGCCGACCGGGTGCGAGCAAGTTTGAACTGTTGCCGCCGCGCCCTGGTGATGCGGCCAGTCCAGCTGCTGGCAACGTCCTGACGATGTATGTGGATCGCACCGGAACCTTGTGGGTTGGCTACGAAGACAAAGGATTGGATGCCTTATGCCGCGGCTGCGATCGCTTTCGACATTTCACTTCCGATGCCACCGCGCGCGGCAGTCTGCCCGGGCAGACGATTGGTGTGGTGTTCGAGGATCGTGCCGGGCGCTTGTGGGTGGGTGCGCGACCGGGCGGGCTTTCGATTCTTGATCGCGTGACCGGGCGCACGACTCCATTGGCCGATGTGTTGTTGACACCGACGGCCAATTTGCCGCGTGCAATCACCATGATCACCCAATCGCGCAATGGCGAACTGTGGGTGGGCACCCAAGGCGGCGGCTTGGCGCGGCTTACACCGGTGCAAGGGGGGCGTTTCCGCTTGCAGACCTACACCCGCAAACAGGGGCTGGCAGCAGAGGCCATCGGCAGGATTTTCGAAGATGCGCGTGGTGATATCTGGGTATCCACCACGCTAGGCATCAGCCGGCTGGATCCAGCAAGCGGGTTCATCCAGAACTTCAGTTCGCGCGCAGGCGCGCAAGGCGAAGGTTACTTTGTTGAATCTGGCGCGGCCATGCCGGATGGCCGCATCGCCTTTGGTGGGCTGCGTGGGTTGACCATTTTCAATCCCAATGCGGTGTTTTCCAGCGATGCCATCCACCGTCCGATGTTGACTGATGTGCGCGCTTATCAAAGCTCGAATGCGAAAGTTACGGAATGGCGTTACCGCAAAGGGTCAGGCGAGCAGCCGGATAGTTTGTGGTTGCGTGCGGGATCCGGGGGATTTGGTTTCAGCTTTTCGGCATTGACCTATTCGGATCCGGAATTGGTGGAGTACAGCTATCGTCTGGAACCGCTGGACAGTGATTGGATTGCGGCGGATGCCAACCAGCGCAATGCCGGCTATCCGCATTTGTCGCCAGGCGATTATCGGCTGCGGTTGCGAGCCCGGTTTCCCGGCGAAAGTTACGGCCCCGAACGCGTCGTGGATGTGCATTTGGCGGCACTCTGGTGGCAAACCTTATGGGCGCGGCTGGGTGCGGCGCTCCTGTTGCTGCTGCCGTTCGGGCTATGGGGCTGGAACCGCCGCAAGCTGTTTATCGAGCGTGCAAACACGCAGGCGGTGCTTGCTGAAAGTGAGGAGCGCCTGAAACTGGCGTTATGGGGAACCGGGGATGAATTCTGGGATGCCAACTTGGTCACCGGGCGCTTGGTTCGGATCAACCCCATGCCGAATATCAAGGGGTTTGGTGACAGCGCGCAATTGAGTTTTTCCGACCTGGTCGCCGCAGTGCATCCACAGGATCAGGCCGAGTTGACCGCAGCACTGGCGCGACATATCAACGGCAGTGCGTCAGACTTCGATAACACGTACCGCATGCTGGATGTGCACGATCATTGGCGATGGTTGCGTTCGCGCGGGCGGTTGGTGGAATACGATGCGGCCGGTCGCCCCATGCGCATGGCTGGCGTTACCGTGGACGTCTCGGAGCTGCGTGAACACGAGTCTGCAATGGAGCGGGTCAATCAGGAACTCGAACAACGGGTTGATCAGCGCACTTCCGACTTGACCTTGCTCAATCACGAGTTGAGCAGCACCATCGATCAATTGCGAATGACCCAGCATCAATTGGTGGAATCGGAAAAGTTGGCGGCTTTGGGCGGCTTGGTCGCCGGCATCGCGCATGAGGTCAATACCCCGCTGGGGGTGGGGGTGACTGCCGCATCACATCTGGAGCAGCAGGCGCAACAGTTTCGTGCAGCAATGACGGCTGGTGCGGTCAGTAGCCAGCAGGTCTCCGCGTTCAGCCAAACCGTGAGTGATGCCAGCGGCATGGTGTTACGCAATTTGCAACGTGCGGACAAAATGATTCGCAGTTTCAAACAAGTGGCAGTGGATCAAACCAGCGAAGCACCGCGCATGATTCAGCTCGCTGCATACATGGATGAGATCCTGGTCTCGCTGCAACCGGTACTCAAGCGCAGCCCGCACGAGCTCAAGATCGATATCCCTGCGGGACTGGCGGTGTACACCCAGCCCGGGGCGATTTACCAGATCGTGGTCAATCTGGTCACCAATTCTTTGACCCATGCATTTGCCGGGATTGCCCACGGGTGCATGCAGATTGCTGCCGCTGCGGAAGGTGATGGTTGGGTGTTGCACTACAGCGATAACGGCGTAGGCATGGAAGAGTCCGTGCGGCGGCGCATCTATGACCCGTTCTTTACCACGCGGCGCGGGCAAGGCGGCTCTGGCTTGGGCATGCACATCGTTTACAAGCTCGTGGTGCAAACCCTGGAAGGAAGCATCGAGTGCGAGTCGGAGGTTGGCAAAGGTACCCAATTCACGTTGCACTTCCCGCATCGATAGCTGTGCGTGCGCGTGATGGCGTCGTGCCTCGACCTCAGGTGTCGGGGTATTGCTTGCGCAAGGCTTCGGCATCGTCCCAGCGGGCAAACAGCAAATCGATCAGGTGCGGATCGAACTTGCGGCTGGTTTGTTCGATCAAGAATTTACGGATGCGCTCACGTGGCCACGGCGCTTTGTACACGCGATCACTCCCCAGCGCGTCAAACACATCAGCCAACGCGACAATTCGTCCCTCAAGGCTGATGGCTTCGCCTTGCAGGCCATTGGGATAGCCGCTGCCGTCCCAATTTTCATGGTGTTCAAGGCAGATACGCGAGGCCAGCTGCAACAGGGGACGCTTGGAATTACCCAGCATCTGCGCACCCAGTTGTGCGTGCGAGCGCATGATCACGGTTTCTTCCGGACTGTGACTTCCTGGCTTATTCAGGATGGCGTCGGGAATGCCGATTTTGCCGATATCGTGCAGTGGTGCGGCCAAGCGCAGATTTTCAGCGGCCTTGACATCCAGGCCGGCGGCGCGCCCCAGCAACTCGGCCAACAGACCGACCCGCAGCACATGGTTGGCGGTTTCACGCGAGCGGGTTTCAGCGGCCCCGGCCAGCAACCAGATCATTTCCAACTGGCTGTCCACCAGATCCTGATTCAGATGCAGATTCTTGTAGGCAATTGAAACATTGGTGGAAAATACCTCCAGCAATTTGCGCTCAACCTCTCCGATCACACCGCCTTCGCCGATGTAGAGCAGGCTCGCGTGCTCATTGCTGTCGATGAAGTGCAGCACATAGTGGTCGCTGCCAAATACATGGCTGCGGTTGTGCAATGCGCTACGCAACGACGCCATGTGGTCCTCAGGCAACACCTGATCGGCTTCGCGACCAACCAGATCCGCATGCGGGGCGGTACTCAGCGCAATCGGGTAGCGCTGCTGGTCGGTATCGGCATCCTCAACGCGGCATAACAAGGTAATGCCATCGGCTTGCGACAGGCGCGCCAGATGCTTGAGAACCTTGGCGGCAAAGCTGCTGTCTTCGCGTTGGGAAAAAATTTCGGCACTGGCGTCGATCACCTGCTCCAGCCCTTGCTTGCTGGTCTCGATCGTCATCAGGTCACGATAGCCGCGCAAGGCCACGAACAATGTGGTCTGAAAGCGCCCGGCGGTCAGCTCGGTCTTTTCCTTGTAGTCATTGATGTCATACGAACTGATGACATGTTGCTCGGGTGCCTGGCCTGGTTGCCCCGTGCGCAACACGATACGCACCCGGTGGTTGCCCAGCTCCTGGCGAATTCGCCGCACGATTTCTAGCCCGGCGTGTTCGGTTTCCATCACCACATCAAGCAGCAACACCGCGATATCCGGCTGCGCCCGAATCAGTTCGAATGCCTCTGCCGCACTGTACGCAGACAGGAAAGACAACGGACGGTCTTCGAAACGAAAGCCACCCAGCACAAGGCGAGTGACCTCATGCACTTCTGGTTCGTCATCGGCGATCAACACCTTCCACGGTGTTGCAGCAGACGAATGGATTGGTTCGAACAGAGTGTCTTCCACGACTGGCCCCCTGCGGCCAGTCTATGCGTCCTGTTGCCGGCATGTAAGGGGGTCTAGTGATTCCCCGCAAACAATTCGCGGCCGATCAGCATGCGGCGGATTTCATTGGTGCCGGCGCCAATGGCATACAGCTTGGCATCGCGCAGGATGCGGCCGGTCGCAAATTCGTTGATGTAGCCGTTGCCACCCAGCGACTGGATCGCTTCCAGCGCCACCTGCACTGCGGCTTCGGAGGCATGCAGCAGGCAGGCGGCAGCATCGATGCGGCTCTTGTGGCCGGCGTCGTAGTCACGGGCCACTTGATAGGCGAATGCGCGCGAGGATTGCAGCGCGGTGTACATGTCCGCAATCTTGGCCTGCATCAATTCGAACGTGCCGATGGCCTGGCCGAACTGGCGGCGTTCGCGCACGTAGGGCAGGGCGATATCCAGTGCCGCCTGCATCAGCCCGATCGGGCCACCGGACAGCACCAGACGCTCGGTGTTCAGGCCGCTCATCAACACCTTGACGCCGTTGTTGAGCTCGCCCAGCACGTTTTCCTGCGGAATTTCGCAGTTCTCGAACACCAGCTCGCAGGTGTTGGAACCACGCATGCCCAGCTTGTCGAGTTTTTGCGCGGTGGAAAACCCCGGCATGCCTTTTTCGACGATGAAGGCGGTCATGCATTTGCTGCCCAGCTCGCGGCTGGCGGTGCGCATGTAGACGATGAGCACGTTGGCTTCGGGGCCGTTGGTGATCCACATCTTGTTGCCGTTGGCCACCCACACATCGCCCTTGAGTTCGGCGCGGCAGGCCATCGAGCCGACCACGTCGGAACCGGCACCCGGTTCGCTCATTGCCAGTGCGCCAACGTGTTCGCCGCTGCACAGTTTGGGCAGGTACCTGGCGCGCTGCGCGGCCGTGCCGTTGGCGTACAGGTTATTCACGCACAGGTTGGAATGCGCGCCGTAGGACAGGCCAATCGCACCCGAAGCGCGGCTGATTTCTTCCATCGCCACCAGATGCGCCAGATAGCCCATCCCGCTGCCGCCGAATTCGGCCGGGATGGTCATCCCCAGCAGGCCCATTTCGCCCAATTTCGGCCACAGTTCCTGCGGGAACCAGTTGTCTTCATCGGCCTTGGCCGCACGCGGGGTGATTTCGGCATCGGCAAACCGCGCAACGGCTTCGCGCAGGGCGTCGGTGTCTTCACCAAGAGGAAATGGACGCATCATCAGCTCCCGCGCACGCGGCCTTGGAAGCGGGTACGCCCGCG
>DAORUL010000019.1:20310-21526 GCA_035433165.1 Thermomonas sp.
ACGCCGGTCACATATTCGGTTTCGCGGTACACGTATTCCATGTCGTTGACGTCGATACCCACGTCTTCGGCGGTGATGTAGCGGCCACCCAGCGATTCCACGAATTGACCAAACGCACGGAACAGCGCTTCGGACTTGTCCTTGGCCGGGTCGCCGATGATCACCGCCTTGCCGCCGCCGATGTTGAGGCCAGCCACGGCGTTCTTGTAAGTCATGCCGCGTGACAGGCGCAACACGTCATTCAGCGCTTCATCCTCGCTCTGGTAGGGCCACATGCGGGTACCGCCCAAGGCAGGACCCAGCACGGTGTTGTGAATGGCGATGATCGCCTTCAGGCCCACATCCTTGTTGTGGCAATACACGACCTGTTCATGGCCGTAGGTAGCGAGTGTTTCGAAAATCATGGCAAAACTCCGGCCGGTGCTAGATGGAGATAGCGGTATCGGCGGCTAGGGGCGGATTGGATACGAATGAGAGGGCTGCAGCCATCAGGGTGTTTTGCAGCGGCGCATAGTTTAAGCCATTCCTGCAATCGGCTTGCCCGGGGGTATAAGTACGCCGCAGTATGGTGGTTCAGTCTTGGGCAGTCTTTACCCGGTTGCGCCCCGCATCCTTGGCTGCATACAGCGCACGATCAGCGGCAGCCAGCAAGGCATCTGCATCATCTGGCGGCCCTGTCTCATCTGCAGCCAGAGCGGCCACGCCGACGCTGATTGTCAGGCGAGGCTGATGGCTGCCGCAGCAGGGGGTTGGCATGGTTTCCACGCAGTGCCGCAGAAGCTCGGCCATGGCTGTGCTTGCGGTTGCATCCAGCCCGGGCAGCAGCACGCAGAACTCTTCACCACCATAGCGTGCAGCCAAGCCCTGTGGCGGCAGTTGCGCCAACAAACACTGCGCGATTTCCTTCAGGCAGCGGTCACCGGTCAGGTGGCCAAGGCTGTCATTGAGTTGCTTGAAGTGATCCAGGTCGATCATCAACACGCCAAGCGGGCGCTGTTGGGCCCGTGCATTGCGGAACTGACTTGTCAGCACTTCAAACAGACGGCGGCGATTGGCCAGCCCGGTCAAGGCATCCGTATAGGACAAGCGATGCAGGTCATCATTGGCTTTTCGCAATGCGCCATCGCTGGCCTGCAGTTGTGCAGTGCGCTGTTTCACCATCTCGCGCAGCAAGTCTTCCTGTTTGCGCAGATGGTGCAAACGCAAGCGCAACACA
>DAORUL010000020.1:0-10258 GCA_035433165.1 Thermomonas sp.
GGCGCACCGCTGCGCCCCCTTTTGCCGGCAGCAGAGCCGGCGCATCCCGTAGAATCCTCGGCATGACCATAAAAGACAGCAGCCCGCGTGGGCTCAAAGCACTCTGGATGGCCTGGAACAGGCCTGGTGGCAGTACCGGCAACGGCGGTGGTGGAATGGGCCGCATCCTGAATTTCCTGCCCAGCTTGGGCGGCGGCAGCCCGCTGCGTTGGGTGGGCTTGGTGTTCGCGTTATGGCTTGCGTTCAACTGCTTTGTCCTGATCGCCGAACAGCAGCGCGGCGTGGTGCTCCGGTTTGGCCAGTTCGATCGGGTGATGCAGCCCGGCCCCAACTTCAAATTGCCGTGGCCGGTGGAATCCGTCACCAAGGTCAACGCCACGCAAATCAAGAATTACGAAGCCAGCGTGCCGGTATTGACCCGCGATGAAAACATCGTGGATGTGTCGATCAACGTGCAATACAAAGTGGCCGATCCCAAGCTGTATCTGTTCGGCACACGGAATGGCGATGAGGTGCTCAAACAAGCGGCCCTCAGCACTGTGCGTGAACAAGTGGGGCGTTCCGATCTGGACACCGTGCTGGGTGCGCGTGAGCAACTGGCCGTGTCTGCCCGCGAACGCCTGCAAAAATCGCTGGAGGCCTACCGCACCGGCCTGCAAGTGACCGAGCTCAACCTGCCCGATGCACGCCCGCCGCAGCAGGTCAAACCGGCCTTCGATGACGTCAACAGCGCGCAGCAAGACCAGCAGCGCCTGATTTCCGAAGCGCGCGCCTATGCCGCCAAGATCGTGCCCGAAGCACGTGGCCAGGCCGCCCGCGTGCGTACCGTGTCGGAAGGCTACAAGACCGCCGAAATCGCCCGCGCCACCGGTGATGCCGAGCGCTTCAGCCTGTTGGTGGCGCAATACAAAGGCGCGCCGGACGTCACCCGCAAGCGCCTGTGGCTGGAAACCGTGCAAGACGTGTTGGCGAAGAACCGCAAAGTGGTGGGCGGTGATGGCCGGCAATTGATCTATGTGCCGATGGAGACCACCGGCAAACCTGCCGCCGACGCAGCGGCCACCTTGCCTGCCCTGGTGTCGCCGCCGGTGGAAGCCAGTACGGAGGACCCGGTGCGTTCGGGACGCAGTGGCCGCCCTGCCGGTCGTGAGGAGGTGGTGCGATGAAATTCCCCGCATGGATGGCGGCCGTAGTCGCCGCGCTGGTCTTGCTGATGGGCTCGATGTTCGTGGTCAGCGAAGGGCAAACCGCAATCGTGTTGAATCTGGGCCGCGTGGCACGGGTCAACCTGCAGCCCGGCTTGCACTTCAAATGGCCGCTGATGGAAAGCGCCCGCGTGTTTGATCGTCGCTTGCAGGTATTGCCGGCCGAGCCCGAGCGCTACCTGACCTCCGAACGCAAAGACGTCAGCGTGGATTTCTTCGCCATCGGCCAAATTGAAGATGCGCGTGCGTTCTATCGCGCCACCGGCGGTGATGAATCGGCTGCCGTAGCGCGTTTGGCGCCCATCATCAAGGATGCGCTGCGCAATGAAATCAACGCACGCACCTTGCAGCAGGCGGTGTCCGGTGACCGCACCACCATCGTCAAAAGCCAGTTGGGTGTGATCAATCGCGGTGCCGCCACATTGGGCATCCGTATTTTGGATCTGCGCATCAAACAGCTCGACCTGCCCACCGATAGCCGCGTGATCGACGACGTGTACAACCGCATGCGTGCGCAGCGCCAACAAGTGGCCAGCCGTCTGCGCGCCGAAGGCGAAGAGCAGGCCAACGAAATCCGCGCCGGTGCCGACCGTGACCAGCAAGTGATCATTGCCGAAGCCGAACGCGACGCGCAAAAACTGCGCGGTGAAGGCGACGCCGAAGCTGCCCGAATCTATGCCGAAGCCGCCAACCGCGACCCGGGTTTCTACGCATTCCAGCGCAGCCTGGAGGCCTACCGCAAAGCGTTCTCCGGTGGCGACAGCGTGATCGTGCTGGAGCGCAATGACCCGTTCCTGCAGTACATGCGCAGCGATCGTTGATGGCCGAGTTATGGGCGGCGCTGTGCCTGGTGGCCATCTTCGAAGGCCTGCTGCTGTTTGCCGCCCCCGCCGCATGGAAGCGTACGGTGGAACACATGCTGCAAATGAGCGATGAGCAAGTGCGCCGCATCGGCGCAGTGGTGCTGATGCTGGGCCTGGTGTCGTTGTGGGTGGTGCGGGGCTGATCCCGTGCCCTCCCACCCGCGCAGTCGGCGAGGGTGCCGAAGGCGCGGTTGAGGGCAGGGCAAGCGGGGGCAGATGGAACCCGGTAGAATGCACAAAAGCCGGGGCTCGCCTCGGCTTTTTCCGTGTTTGCTGTTGCAGTGTTGCAGGCCGCCCCGATGGCGGTGTGTGAATGGCGCTGCCGCAGTGAGCACACCCATCCAGCGGCCCCGATGGCCGCCAGAAAATTTCAGGAGTGTGGCGTATGGGCCAGTCAGTGGTGGTGTTGGGCGCGCAGTGGGGCGATGAGGGCAAGGGCAAGATTGTGGACTTGCTCACCGAGAATATCGGTGCGGTGGTGCGCTTCCAGGGCGGCCACAATGCCGGCCATACGCTGGTCATCAACGGCAAGAAGACGGTGCTGCACCTGATCCCGTCCGGCATCCTGCGCGACGACGCGCTGTGCCTGATCGGCAACGGGGTGGTGATCTCACCGGCCGCACTGCGCAAGGAAATCGAGGAATTGGAAGCCGCTGGGGTGGAAGTGCGCTCACGGCTGAAGATTTCGCCAGCCGCGCCGCTGATCATGCCGTACCACATCGCATTGGATCAGGCCCGTGAGAAGGCCGCCGGTGGCAAGGCGATTGGCACCACCGGGCGCGGGATTGGCCCGGCGTATGAAGACAAGGTGGCGCGCCGCGGCATCCGCATTGCCGATCTGCACTATCCCGACGCGCTGGCCGAAAAGCTGCGTGCGGCGCTGGATTACCACAACTTCGTGCTGACCAAATACTTGGGCGTGGAGGCGGTGGACTTCCAGCAGACCTTCGATGAAGCCGTGGCGTTTGGTGAATATGTCGATCCGATGAAGTCGGACGTGGCCGGCATCTGCCATGAGCTGCGCAAGACCGGCAAGCGCGTGCTGTTTGAAGGCGCGCAAGGGGCGCTGCTCGACATCGACCACGGCACCTATCCGTATGTGACGTCGTCCAACACCACCACCGGTGGTGCGCTGGCCGGGGCTGGCGTGGGCGCGGATGCGATTGATTACGTGCTGGGCATTGCCAAGGCGTATGCCACCCGCGTGGGTGGCGGCCCGTTCCCGACCGAGTTGGATGATGCCGTCGGTCAAGGCATCCGCGACCGCGGTGCCGAGTATGGCGCGTCCACCGGCCGTCCGCGCCGCTGCGGCTGGATGGACATCGTGGCGCTCAAGCGTGCGGTGGCGATCAACGGCATCAGCGGCCTGTGCATCACCAAGCTCGACGTGCTGGACGGCATGGAGACGCTGAAGATGTGCATCGCCTATGAATACCGCGGCAAGCGCACCGAATACGCGCCGCTGGATGCACAGGGCTGGGAAGAAATCACCCCGGTGTACCTGGAGTTCCCGGGCTGGAGCGAGAACACCCACGGCGTCACCGAGTGGGACAAGCTGCCGCCGGCAGCGCGCGCCTACCTGCGTGCGCTGGAAGAACTGGCCGGATGCCCGATCAGCATCGTGTCCACCGGTCCGGATCGCGACCACACCATGGTGCTGCACGACCCGTTCGCCTGATCGCGCTTGATATCGCCACGCATTTCGCCCGGCCTGGTGCCGGGCGAAATGTTTCAGGCACAGGGCATTCATATCCCATCCATACCCAATGGTATGCTTGCACGATGCGCACGATGCCAACCCCATCCGTAGATTTTGCATTGCCCTCGATCCAGCACGCCCGTGAAGAGCTGCTCAATGCGTGGACCCATGGGGTAGGCGCGGCGGCGGCACTGGCCGGCGGTGCGGTGCTGGTCACCCTGACCGCGATTTTTGGCGATGGCTGGCAATTGGCCGGGGCCATCGTGTTCGGGGTCGCGCTGTTGCTGCTGTATACCGCCTCCACCCTGTACCACGCAATTTCACACCCGGTGCTCAAAGGCCGCTTGAAGGTGTTTGACCACTGTGCGATTTATCTGCTGATCGCCGGCACCTATACCCCATTCACCCTGGTGGGTCTGCGTGGGCCTACCGGCTGGTGGCTGTTTGGCACCATCTGGACATTGGCACTGGCCGGCGTGGTGTTCAAATTGTTTTTCACCGGTCGCTTCAAGCGGCTGTCCACCGGTATTTACATCGGCATGGGCTGGCTGATTGTGCTGGCGATCAAGCCCATGCTGCACGCCCTCGGCACCGCTTCCCTGCTGTGGCTGCTGGCCGGTGGCGTGGCGTACACGGCGGGTACGTTTTTCTACATGCGCCCACAACTGCGTTATTCGCATGCCATTTGGCACGGGTTTGTGATCGCCGGCAGCACCTGCCATTACATTTCGGTCATGCAGCATTTGCTGTAGCCCACAGGGTTCTATGACTTCCGGCGGTGTGCGCGGGGCGGCATAGGCGGGATGATCGGCACCTTCGCCGTTTCTCCCTGAGGTTTTCCCATGCGTTGCATCTTGGCTTCCGCCATTGCCCTGGCTCTGTCCACCGGCAGTTTTGCCGCCGCCGCACAGTCTGCCGCAGCTCAATCTGTTTCTGCATCGATGGATGCGGTCACCACGCAGCTTCCCCGCAATGTGCGGCCGTGGCACTACACCATCGAGGTGACCCCGCATGCCGAAGCGATGAATTTCGATGGCAAGGCGAGGATCGATATCGAGGTGTTGGAAACCACCAATGCAGTGGTGTTGCAGGCCATCGACATGACGTTTGCCAACAGCATCGTGATCAACGCGAAGGGCAAGTCCATGCTGGCCAAGGTGAGTGTGGATGCGCAGGCGCAGACCGCCACGTTTGCGTTCGACAAGCCACTGGCACCAGGCAAATATGTCCTCTCCACCGATTACACCGGTAAGATTGGCACCCAGGCCAATGGCTTCTTCGCGCTGGATTACCCCACCGCCAACGGCAAGCAGCGCGCGCTGTATACCCAGTTCGAAAACTCCGATGCGCGCCGCTTCATTCCGTCCTGGGATGAACCCAACTTCAAGGCCACCTTCGATTTGACCGTCAACGCGCCCACCGGCCAGATGGCGGTTGGCAACATGCCCGCCAAAGACGTCAAAGACCTGGGTAACGGGCTGACCCGCACCACGTTTGCCACTTCGCCGAAAATGTCCACCTATCTGCTGTTTCTGGGGGTGGGTGATTTCGACCGCGCCACATTGACTACCGATGATGGTGTGGAAGTGGGCGTCATCGCGCAGAAAGGCAAGGCCGAGCAAGCGCGTTTTGCGCTGGAGGCCGGCCGCGATGTATTGCGCGAATACAACGATTACTTCGGGGTGAAGTATCCGCTGCCGAAGCTGGATAACATCGCTGCACCGGGACGCAGCCAGTTCTTCAGTGCAATGGAAAACTGGGGCGCGATTTTCACCTTCGAATATGCGTTGTTGCTGGATCCTGCCACGTCCAGCATTGGTGATAAACAATCCGTCTTTACCACCGCCGCGCATGAAATCGCGCACCAGTGGTTTGGCGATTTGGTCACCATGCGGTGGTGGGATGATTTGTGGTTGAACGAAGGCTTTGCCACTTGGATGGAGGGCCGTACCACGCGCAAATTGCATCCGGAATGGGATACCAGCGGCGTGGATGCGGCGTTTACCAGCCGTGGCGCAATGGGCGGCGATGCGTATGCCACCACTCACCCCGTGGTGCAGCACGTGGCCACCGTCGAGCAAGCCAGTCAGGCGTTTGACGGCATCACCTACGGCAAAGGCTCGGCGGTGATTTCGATGCTGGAAGACTATGTGGGTGAGGATGCATGGCGCAGTGGCGTGCGCAGCTATATCGGCAAGCATGCCTACGGCAACGCGGTGACCGATGAGCTGTGGCAGGAAATGGAGAAAGCCGCACCGGGCAAGCAATTCGAGCAGGTGGCACATGACTTCACCTTGCAGCCCGGCGTGCCGTTGATCAAGGCCAGCCAGGTGTGCGTGGATGGCAAGACCCAGCTGGCGTTGGAGCAGGGCGAGTTCACGGTCGATCGCCCCGACAAGACACCATTGCGCTGGCGCGTGCCGGTTACCGTGCGTGCGGGCGACGGTAGCGAGGTGCGTCTGCTGGTGGACGGCAAGGCCAGTGTCAGCGTGCCGGGGTGCAATGCGCCGATGCTGATCAATGCCGGGCAGAAAGGGTATTTCCGCACCCAATATTCGCCGGCGCAATTCAAGACGCTGAGTGCCGGCTTCAGCAAGCTGCCGGTGGTCGATCAAATGGGCGTGATGATGGATGCCAGCGCGCTGGCAGCGGTGGGTTTGCAGCCCGAATCGGACCCCCTGGATCTGGCCATGCAGGTGCCAATGAGCGCCGCTCCGGAGTTGTGGCAGATGGTGGCAGGCAGCATGGGCGGGATTGATGACATGCTCAAAGGCAACGACAAGCGGCAAGCCGCATTCCGCAAATTTGCACTGGCCAAACTGTCGCCCAAATTCGAGCAACTGGGATGGAACACCCGTGCCGGTGAATCCAGTTCCAGCAAACAGTTGCGTACCAGTCTGATTGGCATGTTGGGCGGGCTGGGCGATGCCAAGGTATTGGCCGAAGCGCGCCGTCGTTTTGCGGCCGCGGCCACCGACCCGCAAGCATTGCCGCCGGATCTGCGTCGCACCGTGCTGGGCCTGGTGGCACGCAATGCCGATGCCGCCACATGGGACAAGTTGCACGCGATGGCGAAAACGGAAAAATCGGCAATGTTGCGTGACCAATACTATGGTCTGCTGGCACGCAGCAAGGACAAGGCACTGGCGCAGCGTGCGCTCGACATGGCATTGACCGACGAGCCGGGTGCGACCAATTCCGCAGGAATGATCTCGGGGGTGTCGTGGGAACATCCGGATCTGGCCTTCGATTTCGCGGTGGCGCATCGCGAGCAAGTGGACAAACTGGTGGATTCCACCTCGCGCTCACGCTACTACCCGGGCTTAGGCAATGCCGCACGTGATCTGGCGATGGTCGACAAGATCAAGGCGTTTGCGGACAAGTACATTGCAGCCACCTCGCGCCGCGATGCCGAACAAGTGATGGCAGGCATCCAGACCCGCGTCAAACTGCGTGCGCAGCGGATGCCGCAGATCGATGCGTGGCTGAAGCAGCGCGGGATTTGATCGCACCGGCTAGAAACACGACAGGCCCCGCAATGCGGGGCCTGTTTTCATTTGCGCGAGTGGAACGGCTCAGAACGCGTATTCCGCCATCAGGTTGAATGCGCGGCCACGAGGGTCGGCCACACGTGCTTCCCAAGCGGCACCATCGCCATCATCCAGGTAGCGCAGGGTGAACGGCGGATCGGTATTGAGCAGATTGCGGATGCCGAAGGTCAGCTTCAACTTGTCGATACCGGTCCAGCTCACGCTGTAGTTGTACAAGGTGTAGCTGTCCACCTTCGGGTTGTACACGGCAGGGGTATAGCCGTTGGCAATTCCCGGTGGCACCCAGTCCTTGTAACCGCCGCGATAGACCTGGGTCAGCGAGTGCGCCCAGTTGCCCTTCTGCCAAGCAAATCCAAGCGTGTGCTTCCACTTGATCGGCAGGTTGAAGTAGCGCTCGTATTCGCCCACCAGGTTGCCGGTGTAGGGCAGGCTGTCGAAACTCTTGGTCTTGAACGTATCAAGGTAGTTGCCGTTCAAGTGGATGTTCCAATTGCCACCGGCAAGCTCGCCGCGCAAGTTGGCATCCAGCTCGATACCGCTGGTCAAGGTGCCGCCGGTATTGATGTAGCGCTGGTCGATCTGGGTGATGTTGCCATTGCTGTCGCGAATGAAGTTGGACACATACATCGGGTAATTGGCGGTCATCGTGGATAGATTGAAACCGCTGCGGATGGTGTTGAAGCGCTCGATTTGCCACCAATCCACGCTGACGTTGAAGTTGGCCGTCGGTGCGAGGACAAAGCCCAAGCTGCGCTGTTTGGCTTCCTCCGGCTTCAGGTTGGGATTGCCACCGGTGACGATGTCCGGGCGAATTTGCACATTGCAGTTGGCCACATCCGGGTTGTAACGACCATTCGGGCATTTGGCAGGGTCGGCCAGGTCCAGACCGGTGTATTGGGTCTCGGTGATGCCACGGAACAATTTCGCGAAATCCGGCACCTTGAACCCGGTGCTGTAGGCGCCACGGAACACCAGCCAATCGATGGGTTGCCACTTGAACGAATACTTCGGGTTGGTGGTGCCACCGAAGCCATCGTACTGGTCATGGCGCACGGCGATATTCAATTCCAGGCTGTTGGTGACCGGCAGGTTGAATTCGGCGAATACGGCTTTGACATTCCGCTTTTTCGGCGCCATGTAATTGGATGCATCGCCTGGTGCACCAAAGATGAAGGCATTGCCCAGCGCCCACTCACTGGGGCCATTGAACTCGTATTCTTCGCGCCGAATATCCACGCCAACCGCGGCTTTCACGTCTTCTTCGCCCCACAGCTTGAAGCCCAAGCTGCCACTGGCGCTGGCATCCAGCGTGGTGGTGGTGGAAACGCCTTTGTACAACAGCAAGCCACTGGCATCGGCTGCAGCCAACGCCGCATAGGCGGCTTGCGATTGATCTTGCCCCGGCATCAGGAACGGGTTGAGCAGCCCACTTTTCAAGGCGGCCTTCAGTTGCGGGGTGTAGTAATAACCACCGGCCAGCACCGATTGCGCGCTGCTTTGCGCGCGCGACAGGCCCACGTCGTAGTCCCAGTTGGCAATGGTGCCGGTCAGGCCAAACAACAGCCGGTACGCCTTGGTCTCGGTTTCCAGTTGGCGTGGGCCACAGGCGTAGCAACGCCAGCGGTAGGTGATCGGCTTGCCATAGACCAGATTGGTCTGATCGCCGAAATAAGTGTGGATCTGGTTGTAGATCGCGTCGTAGGTGGCTTTGGTGTTGGCATTCAACTCGTAGGCGTCCAGCTGGGTGGCGCTGGCATTGATGCTGGAGCTGATTTGCTGGGCTTCAAAGAAACGCGTTGAGGTGACTTTGGAGCCCATGAATTCGGCAAAAAATTCATGGTTGTCATTGATCTTGAAGGTAGCGCGACCAATGCCTTGCACGGTGTCCACCGGTTGCTGGATGGTGCGCGCGCGGCCGTAGTCCCATGCGCAGCCGAAGCTGGCACCGGGGCTGGCCCAGGCTTTGTCATCGTACGGGCCCATCATGTCGCCGCCATTGCTGCAGCCGGCACCGCCAGGCAAATCCAGGGTGTTGATGGTGGTCTTGGTCAGGCCGCTGCCGGGATCTTTCAGGCCGCCACCAATCATGCTGCCGGTGCCGGTGACGACGTTGGCAAATGGCGTGCCGCGGGTATCGGGACCCAAGCCGCGCTCAGGCTGAAAGCTGTTGGCAAAATCGCGTTGGTTGCCGCGCAGGATTTTGTTTTTCTTGATGTTGACCGCAGCCCACACATTCCAGTGATCAGTGTCCAGATCGCCCCAGCCACCCAGCAGGCTGGCGTTGTAGATATTGCCGCCGCCTTGTTGGGTGACATCGGCACCAGCACTGATCGAGTAGCCCTGATAATTTTTGCGGGTGATGAAGTTGATCACGCCGCCGATGGCATCGGTGCCATACACCGCCGAGGCTCCGTCACGCAGCACTTCCACGCGTTCGATGGCGGCAAACGGGATCGAGTTCAGATCCACCACTTGCCCGGCCAGGCCGTGTGCCGCCACGCGGCGACCGTTCAACAGCACCAAGGTGGCATCGGCCCCCTTGCCCACGCAGATTGGCACCGGACACACCGTTGTTGCCGCGGGTGCCGGGAGGGGCCACGCCACTGTTGGCGGCAAGACTGTCCGGTCCGTTACTGGCCACATTCAACTGCTGCAACAGCTGTTCGGCCGAGGTAATGCCTTGGGCATCGATTTCCGCGCGTTGGATGATGGTGATCGGCAGCGCCGTTTCAACGTCGGTGCGCTGGATGCGCGATCCGGTCACGGTCATGCGATCCAACGTTTTTACCTTGCTGTCGCTGCTGCTGTCTTTGGGGTCAGCCTGCTGTGCCATGACGGGCATGGTCAAGGCGGCCAACAGCGCAATGCTCAGGCGGCGCATATGGAGTGTGGTGCGTGAAGACATCGCGATTCCCCAGTGGTGTGTGTGACCGGCCGCAT
>DAORUL010000020.1:10358-21388 GCA_035433165.1 Thermomonas sp.
GCGGCTACGGCATCCGGCCAACGCGGGCGCCAGCCGCTTTCCAGCAAGCGCGCATTGGACAGCCGCTTGCCGGTCGGGGGCATTGGCGTACGCGCAGGCCGGGGGACACGCAGCAGATCGGCAAGCTGATCATAAAACGCCGCTTTCTCTGCAGGGTTGCCATCAGTGCCGATATAACAGGGCTGCGGTTGCGTGATTTGCAGCAGATGCACGCAGGCGGCAGCGGCATCTTCAATATGGATCCGGTTGGACCAATGTCCGGGACCCTCCGGCGCAAGCAAACGCTGGTGCCGCAAGCTGTCCAGCAGGCGTGTGCGCCCGGGGCCGTAAATGCCGCCCAACCGAAGGGTGACGGCCTGCTGTGGCAGATGCTGCTGCAACCACGCTTCGGCCATCAGCAGGGCGTGACTGCGAAATTCACTCGCCACCGTGGGGGTGCGCTCATCGACCCAGGACGCTGCGGATTCGCTGCCCCCCTCTGGCCACACTACGGTGGAGCCTACCAGCAGCACGCGTTGCAGGCTTTGCCGGCAAGGGAGTGCGGCAAGCAGATTCTGCAAGCCGGCAGGGTAGGTGGCCTGATAGCAAGCCGCAGTCCTTTGATCAGGTGAGGGCGCAAACAGGATGTGGCCAACCTGCGGAAGCACCCCGCGCAGCGTATGCGGTGCGGACAAGTCGCCTTGAATGCCGAAGACGCCGGGTGCAGCACGGGGTCTGCGCCGCAAATGCCAGACCTGCCATCCGCTGGCGTGCAGTGTTGCCGCGACACGTTGGCACAACTCGCCGCCCACCAGCAAAATCGACTGATCCATCTGCGCGCTCGGTTGCAGCATTTCCATTTGCCTAGTGTGCGTGAATCGCGGGTGTTGCCACAGGGTGCGCGCCGCGCAACCGGTTGGCCGCGTCAGTCACGGGCCACCAATGTGGCGGTGTGTGGCACGCGACGCCATTTGTCCACGTTGTAGCCCCAGCCGCGCAGTTGTTGTCGCGCATGCTCAAGATCATCGGCGGAAACCTGCTTGGAACGTGAAAAGACCCAGGCATAGTCACGCGAGTCGCGGGCGACCACCATCAGGCTGTAGTCGTCGCGCAGCCACGCCACCACGTACTGCGCCTTGACCGGCCCGAACACCCGCACGTCCCAGACCGCGTTGTTGGTGCCGGGGCGCACCCGCGCCGGTGCTTCGATGTGCTTGCGCGGGCCGTTGGCACGGCCCTGGTTGAAGGTGAGAGTGGTGCGGATACTGCCGTCCTTCAGCAGCGTGTAGGTTTCCACCGCGTTCCAGGCCTCGCGCTCGAACACGGTCGGGATGCCGCCCACCAGGTACCAGATGCCCATGAAGCGGGCCAGGTCCACGTGCGGGACCGGGCGGATGGCGGGCAGATTGGCGGCCACGCTGCCGATCCACAGCAGCGCGGCCAATAACCAACTCTGGCGTGCAGGCAGGCGCATGGCGGGGCTCCGGTCAGGGACGCTCGAACAGGTAGTGCGACACCATCCATTCCTGCCCGTCGGCATAGCCGAACAGCTCGGCGCAGGCCATCCAGAACATCCGCCAGCGCTGGAACCACAGGCCAGCAGCGTCGCCATAGGCTGCGTGCAGGATCGCCATCACCTCGCTGCGGTGCGCGTCCTGCTGCTGCAGCCAGTGGTTGGCGGTCTTCTGGTAGTGGGTACCCTCCAGCAGCCACTGCTGGCGGATCGCCAGCGCGCCCTGGAAGTGCAGCAGGGTGTCGGCCGCCGGCATCAGGCCGCCGGTGAAGAAATGCCTGCCCATCCAGTTGTCTTCGCCCTGCGTCTCGAACGGGTACAGCAGGGTGCGATGCACGAAGATGTGCACGAACAGCCGCCCGCCCGGGCGCAGCCAGCCGGCGATGCGGCCCAACAGGCTCTCGTAATTGCGCATGTGCTCGAACATCTCCACCGACACGCAGCGATCGAAGCCGGCGGCGGGCAGGGCGAGGGTGTTCACGTCGCGGGTCAGTACCTGCACGTTGGAAAGGCCCAGTTCGCGGCAGCGTGCCTCGATGAAGCCGCGCTGGCCGTTGGAGTTGGAGACCGCGGTGATGCGCGCATTCGGGTAGCGCTGCGCCATCCACAGGGTCAGCGAGCCCCAGCCGCAGCCCAGCTCGAGGATGTCCTGGCCATCGGCCAGTCCGGCGCGCTCGCAGTACAGCGTCAGCATCGCTTCCTCGGCCTGCGCCAGCGTTTCATCACCACGCGGGTAGTAGCAGCAGGAGTACTTCAGGCGCGGGCCCAGGCTTTGGGTGAAGAACCCCGGCGGCAGTTCGTAGTGCTGGGCGTTGGCGGCCTCGGTCTCGATCGCCACCGGGCTTTGCCGCAGGTCGTCCAGCCGTGCGCGCTGACGGGTGGACTGGGCCTCCACGCCGCCGGCCAGCGCCTCCTCGAGGCGCAGTGCGCACATCCGGCGGATGCCGGCACGAATGGCGGCGTCGGGCAGCAGGCCGCGCTCGGCCAGTCCCAGCAGGCCGGGGGCGGGGACGTCGCGGGACAATTGGTTGGCGTCCAGGGTGGCGGTGGTCATGCGTGCTCCTTGTTGCGGGGTCAGGATTTCGGGAACCACGGAAACAGCATCGGCGTGCTGCGCTGGTAGTCGCGGTAGTCGTCGCCCCGCGTGCGCAGGGCCTGCTGCTCGGTGAAGGGAATGCCGCTGATGTAGCGCAGGAACAGGTACATCACCACCGGCCCCAGCCAGCCCAGCCACGCCAGCGGCGCGCCGATCGCGGCGACCGCGTAGGCGCACCAGTGCAGCCATTCGAAGAAGTAGTTGGGATGGCGCGAATAGCGCCACAGCCCGCTGCGGCAGGTCTTGCCGCGGTTCGCCGGGTCGGCACGGAAGCGCGCCAGCTGTGCGTCCGCCAGCGACTCACCTGCCACCGATACGGCCCAGATGGCGATGGCGACGGCCAACTGCCATGCCGCCAGGTTCCGATTCGAGGCGACCACCGCCAGCGGCAGCGAGAACAGCACCACCAGCAGCGCCTGGAACTGGAAGAAGCCGAAGAACTTCGCCTGGCTGCCCTGCCAGTGTTCGCGTAGCGCGCGGTAGCGGCCGTCCTCGGCTTCGCTGCGCACGCGCATCCACAGGTGCACGGCCAGGCGCAGTGCCCAAGCAGTGGCCAGCACGCCCACCAGCAGGCGTGCGCCGGGCGCGCCGGCGCCGGTCAGCGCCAACAGCAGCGCCGCGGCCGCGAGGCCGGCGGACCAGAGCACATCGACGATGCCGGCATTGTCGCGGCGGCGCTGCCACTGCCAGCCCAATACCATCAGCACTGCGGCCAGCAGCCAAATCCATGGCAGTTGTTGGGTGGGACTCATGCGACACCTCCATGGCTCTCGGATTGCAGGCCGCGCCGGGCCAGCCAGGCCAGCAGCGGCATCGCCAGCGCCCAGCCTGCCGCCAGTGCCAGCAGGCTGTGCCACTGCGGGCTGGCGAACTGCACCACGTCCCACCCGCGCGCGGCACCGAGGTAGGCCAGCGGGCCGCCGATCGCACCCAACACCGCCGCCAGCAGCAGGCGCCGGTGCAGGTAGGCCAGCAGCGGCACGATGGCCAGCGCGAACGCCCACCACAGCGCCAGGATCCACGCTGGCGAACCGGCCCACGGCCAGGCCGCGGCATAGTCCAGCAGGCCGCTGCGCACCCACAGGTTTTCCAGCACCAGCCCGATAGCCAGCGCCACCACCACCAGCCGCGCTTCCAGCGCCCGGTGCGGGGACACCGACAGCCGCCACAGCGCGAACAGCGCGGCGGCGGCGACACCCGGCCACCACAGGCCGTGGCCGGCGCCGATCACCGCCGCGAACCAGGTGGCCTGGTAGCCCAGCAAAGTCAGCCAGAAGATCATGCGTCGCTCCCCAGCGGACGCCAGCCCGGCTTGGCCATCAGCAGGTGCGAGACGCCGATGGCGCGCTCGCGGAAGCCGCCTTCGCAATAGGCGAGATAGAACTCCCACATGCGGATGAAGCGCTCGTCGAAGCCCTGCGCCCGCACCGTCGCCAGCTGGGCGAGGAAGCGCTCGCGCCAGGCCTGCAGGGTGCGCGCATAGGACAGCCCGAAATCCTCCAGCGCCACCAGCGCGAGGTCGCTGCTGCGAGTCTTTGACGCCAGCATCGCGCTGACCGAGGGAATGAAGCAGCCGGGGAACACGTGGCGCTTGATGAAGTCCACCGACTTCAGCGCCTGCGCGTAGCGGTGGTCCTCGATGGTGATGGCCTGCACCAGCGCCAGTCCCTCCGGCTTCAGCAGCCGGCCGATCTGCGCGAAGTAGCTGTCCTGGAAGTCCGCGCCCACCGCTTCGATCATCTCGATCGACACCAGCTTGTCGTACTGGCCGCCGAGGTCGCGGTAATCGGACTGCAGCAGGGTCACGCGTTCGCCCAGCCCGGCCTGCTGGATCCTCGCCGCGGCGAGGTCGTGCTGCTCGCGCGAGATGGTGGTGGTGGTGACGCGGCAGCCGTAGTGCCGGGCCGCGTGCAGGGCGAAGCCGCCCCAGCCGGTGCCGATCTCCAGCACATGGTCGCCCGGGCCCAACGCCAGCTTGCGGCAGATGACATCCAGCTTGCGGGTGGAGGCCGCGTCCAGCGTGTCCTCCGCGCCGGCCCAGTAAGCCGACGAATACATCAGGTCTTCGGACAGGAACAGCCGGAAGAAATCATTGCCCATGTCGTAGTGGGCGGCGATGTTGCGCCGGCTGCCGCTGCGGGTATTGCGGCGCAGGGCGTGCAGCGCCTGCATCGCCACCCCCCCCAGCCGCGCAAGGCCGGTTTCCATGCCGTCCAGCAGGTCGCGGTTGCGCACCAGCAACTGCGCCAGCCCGACCAGATCACTGCAGCGCCACAGGCCGTCCATGTAGGCCTCGCCGGCGCCCACGCTGCCGTTGCCGGCAAGCGCGCGATAGAAGCCCGGGTCCAGCACCTCCAGGGTCACGGCGGGACCGTCGCCGGCGTGACCGAATTCCATGCTGCCCAGCGCGTCGCGGACCAGCAGGTGACCGTGGCCGAACCCGGCCAGACGCTGCAGCAGGCGCTGGCGCAGGAAGCGGTCGAAGGCGCCGAATGTGTTGGTGGGTGTGGTCTGGACGATGGCGTTCAAGAACGGCCTCCTGAAAGTCGGGGATGGTCGTGGAAGGGGGTGCGCTTGAGCCAAAGGCGCAGCGCATGCCAGTAGATGGCGCCGACGACCTGCGCGCTCATCAGCGGATAGCGCCACAGCACCCGTGCCAGCGAGGCGGCGTTGAGCGGGCGGCGTTGCAGTTGCAGGAGGGCGTCGAACTCGCGGCCGTTTTCGCCCAGCACCGCCATGTTCACGTGCAGCGCCTCGGCCGGCACGGTGAAGCGCCAGTCGTAGCGGCGCTGCATGCCCAGGAACGGCGAAACGTGGAAGGCCTTGTCGAAATCCCAGCGCAACATCCGCCCATTGCCCCCGGCCGCGGCGACCGGCAGCACATAGGCATGCCGCTCCCGCCACGGCGTGTTGGTGATCTCGGCGACGATGCTGTGCAGGGTTTCGCCGTCGGCCTCGAAGCAGTAGTAGAAGCTGACCGGGTTGAACACCATGCCGGCATAGCGCAGGTGGGTCAGCAGGCGTACCGGGCCTGCCGGGCGCTCGCCGATGGCGGCTTCGACACGGTCCTTCACCGCTTCCTTGAGCGGGCGCTCCGGCGAGCCGAGGAAATCGGCGCGGCGGAATTCGGCGAAGTTGCGTCGCCCGGCCGACCACAGCCAGCGGCCGCGGAACACCGTGTCGATCTCGTCGAGGTCGAGGTAGAGCTGCGCCATGCGGTAGCGGAACGCATGCGGCTGCGGCGCGCTGCGGCGATGCCGGACCACGCCTTCATAGACCGCACTGTGCAGCGGCGCGCTCATGCTGCTGCGTCCGGCGGCCACGTCACGCCCAGCCCGGCCGCCACGTCCACCGCGCTGCGGATGCCGTCCTCGTGGAAGCCCCAGCCCCAATAGGCGCCGGCAAACCAGGTGTGGTTGTGGCCCTGGATGCTGTGCTTGCGCTGCTGCGCCGCCACTGACGCCGCGTTGTAGACCGGATGCTGGTAGCGCAGGCGGCGCAGCACCTTGTCCGGGTTGATCGCCTCGCTGCGGTTCAAGGTGACCACGAAGGGTTCGGGCGAATGCAGGCCCTGCAGCAGGTTCATGCAGTAGCTGACGGTGCAGGGCGCCTCGGGGTTGCCGGGCATGAAGGCATTCCACGCCGCCCACGCCTTGCGGTTGCGCGGCAGCAGGCTGGCATCCGTATGCAGCACCACCTCGTTGGGCTGGTAGGCGATGGCACCCAGTACGTCGCGCTCGTCCGCGCTGGCATCCGCCAGCAGCGCCAGCGCTTGGTCGCTGTGGCAGGCCAGCACGATCTGGTCGAAGCGCTCGCTGCCGGCCGCACTCTCCACCACCACGCCAGCGCCATCGCGGCGCACCGAGCGCACGGGGCAGTGCAGGCGCTCCTGCACCTGCCAGCGCGCACGCAGGGCATCGACATAGGTGGCAGAGCCACCGCGCACCACCCGCCACTCGGGGCGGTCGCTGACCTGCAGCATCTGGTGGTTGGCCATGAACTGCACCAGGTAGCGCGCCGGGAACTGCAGGATCTGCTCCGGTGGCGACGACCACAGCGCCGAGGCCATCGGCACCAGGTGGTCATCGCGGAACGCCGCGCCGTAGCCGTTGGCGGCCAGCCAGTCGCCGATGCCGGGGCCCGGGCCATCACCCTGCAACAGCGACGACGCCTGCCGGTAGAAGCGGAACAGATCGCGCACCATGCCCAGGAAGCGCGGCGACAGCAGATTGCGGCGCTGGCAGAACAACGTGTCCAGCGAGGTGGCGTTGTATTCCAGCCCGCTGCGCCCGTCGTGCACCGAGAAACTCATCGTGGTCGGCTGCGTTGCCACGCCCAACATGTCGAACAGGCGGGTCAGCAGCGGATAGTGCGCGGGGTTGTGGACGATGAAGCCGGTATCCACCCGGTACTGTTCTCCGGCCTGCTCCACGGCGTGGGTGTGGGTATGCCCGCCGAGGTAGTCGTTGGCCTCGAACAGCACCACCTCGTGCGCCTGCGACAGCAGCCAGGCGCTGGCCAGACCGGCGATCCCGGAGCCGATGACGGCGATGCGCATCTCAGTGCTCCGCCTTGGCCAGCACCCACGCGGGCACCGGCTTGAGGTCGCGCACCAGCCCCAGCAGCGCCATCAGCCGCAGGCCATACCAGGTCAGGTCGATCTCCCACCAGCGGAATCCCTGCCGCGCGCTGCTGGCATAGAAGTGGTGGTTGTTGTGCCAGCCCTCGCCGAAGGTCAGCAGCGCCAGCCACAGGTTGTTGCGGCTGTCGTCGCTGGTCGGGAAGCGGCGGCGGCCGAAGCGGTGCGACAGCGAGTTGATGGTGACGGTGGCGTGGAACAGCACCACGGTGGACACGAAGAAGCCCCACACCAACAGCTGTGGCCCGCTGGTGCCCAGTGTCGGCGCGAACCGCGCAAGCAGGGCGCCCAGCGCGTACAGGCCCACCGCCATCGCCGCCGGCACCGCCACGTCATAGCGGTCCAGCCAGCGCAGCTCGGGGAAGCGGGCGAGGTCGGGCACCCGGCTCAGGTCGGTGGCGAATGCGCGCCGGGTCAGGAACCAGCCCATGTGGCTGCGCCAGAACCCGTGACGCGGCGAATGTACGTCTTCCGGGGCGTCCGCATGGCGATGGTGGTGGCGATGGTGCGCGGCCCACCACAGCGGCCCGCGCTGCACGCTGGCGGCACCGATCAGTGCGAACACGAACTGCAGCGGGCGCGAGGTGCGGAACGCGCGATGCGAAAAATAGCGGTGGTAGAACCCGGTGATGGCGAACATGCGCACCACGTACAGCAGTACCGCCACCAGCACGGCGACCGGCGACGCGCCCACCCACAACAGGCCCAGGCAACCCAGGTGCAGCAGTACGAACGGCACCACCCGCAGCCAGTCCACCCGGTCCGCTTCGGCGTCGCTGGCAGCGGCCGTTGCGGCGGCGCTGTCGAACCATTGCAGCAGGCTGCGCCCGGCGTTGCGCGCAGGGGCATCGGCGGGTGGCGAGAGGGGGGCGGATCCTGGGGCATCGCGGGTTTCCGTGTCGGTCAGCAGGCAATACGCAATGGCGCGCGGATTGGATGCAGCGCTGCGCAGCGGCATTGATGCATCCAATCCGACGCCAGCTGCGTAGAGGCAGCTGTCCATCCCGTCAAGCCTTGTTTGCCCTACCATGCGTCTCGACCCCACCTCCGGAACCCTGTCGCCCTTCGAGGCGGCCAGAGCCATGTCCATCGCCGAAGCAAGCCCCGGGGAACCGGGCTACTGGTCCGGACAGATGCAGGCGGTTGCGCGCCGCCGCGACCAGATCTGCTTCATGCGGATCTACGACCACTTCGCCCCGCGGGTGCGCTTGTACCTGCGCGGTCTGGGGGTGCGCGAAGCGGTGGCCGAAGAGCTGGCACAGGAAGCCCTGCTGCGGCTGTGGCAGCGCGCCGACAGCTATGACGCCGACCGCAGCACGCTGTCCACCTGGCTGTTCCGCATCGCCCGCAACCTGCATATCGACCGGTTGCGCCGCGAGAACCAGTGGATCGCCGTGGACCTGGAGCCGGCGCTGGAAATCGAGACCGAAACTGACAACCCCGCGTTCTCCTCCGCGGAGAGCTTCGTCGCCCATGCCGACCTCAACGAGCGCATCGAGCGCCTGTCCACGACCCAAGCCCGCCTGATCCGTATGTCCTATTTCGAAGCCAAATCCCACCAGCAGATCGCCGACGAGCTGGGCATGCCGCTGGGCACGGTGAAATCCTCCATCCGCCGTGCCTTCCTGCGCCTGCAGTCGGGCGTGCAGGAGGCCGTATGACCCCGCGCCATCACCTCGACCCCGCCACCTTGGTCAGCCATGCGGCGGGCGCACTGTCGCCGGAAATGGCGGCCGTGGCCGACACCCACCTGGAAGATTGCGCCCACTGCCGGCGCCAGCTGGCGGATGCCGAACACGTGGGCGGCGTGCTGCTGTCGCAGCAGCAGCCGGTGCTGCCCGAACCGCAGCGCTCCGAGCGCCTGCGCGAAGACATGCTGGCACGGCTGGGGCAGCCACTGCCCGCCGTCCCCATCCGCGCAGATGATGCGGTGGAACCCACCCGTCGCAATGCCGACGCGCTGCCGCGCCCGCTGCAGCCCTATTTCGGCAAGAGCTGGAAAGCACTGCGCTGGCGCTGGATGGCGCCGGGCATGCACATGATTCGCGCCCTGCGCAGCAGCGGCGATACGCTGGTGCTGCTGAAGATCGCGCCGGGCAAGAGCATGCCGGTGCACAGCCATGGCGGCAGTGAGCTGACCCAGATCCTCAAGGGGGCCTACGACGACGCACTGGGCCACTTCGGTCCCGGCGACATGGCCGACCTGGACAGCGACATCGAGCACCAGCCGGTGACCTCGCCTGGCGTGCCCTGCATCTGCGTGGCGGCGCTGGATGGCCCGCTGCAGTTCCGCGGCTGGCTGGCGCGCAAGCTGCAGCCGATGGTGGGCCTGTAATCCCGGCCCACCGCCGCACGCTTCTCCTCTCCCAAAAGGAAACGGCCCGCATCGCGAGATGCGGGCCGTTCGTCTTGGCGAAATGGGTGCCGGTCAGCCTCGATGGCGCAGCGACAGGAACTCCTTGCGCAGCGACGGGTCGGCCAGGAAGCGGCCGCGCATCACGCTGTTGATCATCTTGGACTCGTCGTCCTTCACGCCGCGCCAGTGCATGCAGTAGTGGTCGGCCTCCATCACCACGGCGATGCCGTCCGGCTTCAGTCGCTGCTCCAGCAGGTCGGCGATCTGGCTCACCGCCTCTTCCTGGATCTGCGGCCGGCTCATGATCCAGTCGATCAGGCGGGCGTACTTGGACAGGCCGATCAGGTTGGAGTCCGCGTCGGGCAGCACGCCCACCCAGACCCGGCCCATGATCGGGCACAGGTGGTGCGAGCAGGCGCTGCGCACGCGCAGCGGGCCGACGATCATCAGCTCGTTCAGGCGCTCGGCGTTGGGGAACTCGGTGACCGTGGGCGCCTGCTGGTAGCGGCCGGCAAACAGCTCGCGCACGAACATCTTGGCCAGCCGGCGGCCGGTGTCGCGGGTGTTGTGGTCGTTGTCGACGTCGATGACCAGCGCGCGCAGCATGTCCTGCGCCTTGGCGGCGACTTCGCCTTCGATCGCCTCCAGGTCGCCGTCTTCGAGGTAGTCGGCGATGTTGTCGTTGGCGTGGAAGCGGGTGCCGGCGCTGCGCAGGCGTTCGCGGACGCGCTGCGACGCGGTGAGCGGCGCAAGCTGGATGGGGGCAGGTTCCCGCAGGGGGTGCGACATGGCGTGGCCTCGAAGGCAGGGGGAGGGCACGCGGCGCACGGTCGTTGCCGGGCGCAGCGCGTGCCAGTGCTTACGCCGGCAGAACGGTTTTGGATGCGGAGATCAGAGTGCGTCGAGGTCGGCCAGCACCTGCGCGGCACGCTCCGCCAGCGCCTCCCGGCGCGCGGCCGGCATGCGCGCCAGCTGCCGGTAGGGCATTGCCAGCCGCGGGTTGCCCGCCAAGCGTTCGCCGTTGCGGTCCAGGAAGTCCCAGTACAGCGCGTTGAACGGGCAGCTGCGCGGGCCAGTGTGGGCGTCGCGGCGGTAATGGCACTGGCCGCAGTGGTCGCCCATGCGGTGCAGGTAGGCCGCCGAAGAAACGTAGGGCTTGGTCGCCAGCAGGCCGCCGTCGGCGAACTGGCTCATGCCCACGGTGTTCGGCAGCTCCACCCATTCGAAGGCATCGATGTAGATGCCGAGGTACCAGCGGTGTAGCGCCTGCGGGTCCAGCCCGGCCAGCAGGGCGAAGTTACCGATCACCATCAGCCGCTGGATGTGGTGGGCGTGCGCGTGCGCCAGCGACTGCCCGATCGCGCTGCGCACGCAGGCCATCCGGGTGCGCCCGGTCCAGAACCAGTCCGGCAGCGGACGTTCATGCCCGAAGGTATTGCTGGCGTCG
>DAORUL010000021.1:0-20821 GCA_035433165.1 Thermomonas sp.
CCCCAGCGCCACGGTGGAACACGAAGCCACGACTTCGAAAATTTCCGACGACCAATTGTTCTATTGCCGCAGTCGCGGCATTGATCAGGAAAACGCGGTGTCGATGATCGTGGATGGCTTCTGCAAACAGGTCTTCCGCGAATTGCCGATGGAGTTTGCTGTAGAGGCCAAGAAACTGCTGGACGTCACGTTGGAAGGGGCCGTTGGCTGATGTCGCCACATGCCCACTCGGACATCTGCAAACAAGAACACACTGGAAACAACCATGCTGAAAATTGAAAACCTCCATGCCACCGTTGCCGGCAAGGAAATCCTCAAGGGCCTGAGCCTCGACGTGAACGCCGGCGAAGTGCACGCCATCATGGGCCCCAATGGCGCGGGCAAGTCCACGCTGGGCAATATCCTGGCGGGCCGTGATGGTTATGAAGTGACCGCCGGCAGCATCCGTTTTTTCGGCAACGACTTGCTGGCACTGGAACCCGAAGCACGCGCCGCTGCCGGTGTGTTTCTGGCCTTCCAGTACCCGGTGGAAATCCCCGGCGTCAACAACACCTATTTCCTGCGCGCCGCCTACAACGCGCAGCGCAAAACCCGCGGTGAACCCGAACTCGACTCGATGCAGTTCCTGAAGAAGGTGCGCGAGAAGCTCGCGGTACTGCATCTGAAGGATGAGCTGTTGCATCGTGCCGTCAACGAAGGATTTTCGGGTGGCGAAAAGAAGCGCAACGAGATTTTCCAGATGGCACTGCTGGAGCCAAAGCTCGCCATCCTCGATGAAACCGATTCCGGGCTCGACATCGATGCATTGAAAGCCGTCGCCGATGGCGTCAACGCACAGCGCTCGGCGGAGCGTGCCTTCCTCGTCATCACCCATTACCAGCGCTTGCTGGACTACATCAAACCCGATGTGGTGCATGTGCTGGCCAATGGCCGCATCGTTGAAACCGGCGGGCCGGCGCTTGCCTTGCAGCTGGAAGAACACGGCTATGACTGGATCAAGAACCGGCTGACGCCGGAAACGGCAGCCTGAAATGAGTGCGCTTCTGGACTCTTTGACCACGGATTTCCAAGGCGATGCCACCCAGCGGGTTGCGCTGGATGCCTTGCTGCACGATGGTCTGCCGCAGCGTGCGGAAAGCTGGAAATACACCTCCCTGCGGCAGTTGGAGCGGCGCAGCTTCGTGCCGGCACAGCACGTTGCGGTGGAGGCCATGCAACTGGCCGCCATCCCCGAGCCACGCATCGTGTTCGTCAATGGGCAATTCGATGCCGCACTCAGCAACCTGTCCGGGTTGGTCGGCGGCATTGAGGTGCAGGCGTTGTCGCAACTGCCCGATGCCGGCAACGTCATGCCGCTCTCCACGCGCAGCGACGAGCCATTTGCCCGGCTCAATGCCGCGTTGGCACGCGAAGGCGTGTCGATTCACGTGGATGCCAATGCGCAAATGGACACACCACTGCATCTTGTCCATGTCGGCAGCGCGCAAAGCAATGGCGATGCCGCGTGGCATCTGCGCCATCGCATCACGCTGGGCGAAGGCGCAACGCTGTCGTTGGTGGAACACGAGCTGGCTGTCAGCGAACATGCCCATCTGGGCAATGTCGTGATGCACGTGCAGCTGGCCGAACGTGCGCAATTGGGCCACGTGCGCCTGCAAGATGCGCCGGCGCGCGCCAGCGTGTTTGCCCGCACCGATGCCACACTCGCGCAGGATGCGGGTTATCAGCGCATTGATCTTGAACTTGGCGCCGCCTTGTCGCGGCATGAATTGAATGTGCAGCTGCAAGGCGACCGCGCCACACTCACCGCCAATGGCGTGCTGCTGGCCGATGGCCGGCGACATGCGGATACCCGGCTGGGGATCGACCATATTGCCCGCGACACGCGCTGCAACCTGACCTGGCGCGGGCTGGCAGGGCAGCGTGGCAAGGCGGTATTTCATGGCGGCATCACCATCCATGCCGGCGCGGACGGCAGCGAGGCCGCGCTTGCGAACAAGAACCTGCTGCTGTCTGCCGATGCGGAAATCGACACCCAGCCGGTGCTGGTGATTCATGCCGATGAAGTCAAAGCCGCGCACGGTGCCACCGTGGGGCAATTGGATGCCACGGCATTGTTTTACCTGCGCTCGCGTGGCCTGCCCGAAGCACAGGCCAGGGCGTTGTTGACAGGCGCATTCTGCCGCGAAGTGGTCAACGGGATTGCCGACAGCAGCACGCATGCCGCGTGTGAAGCGGCGCTCGAGCGGGCACTGGCACGGGCAGGGGCATGAATGTGGATGCCGCCGCTATCGACTGGAACTCGGTGCGTGCCGACTTCCCCTTGCTCACCCGGCAAGTACACGGCAAGCCGCTGATCTATTTCGATTCGGCCAATACCGGGCAAAAACCGGCGTGCGTGATCGACGCCACCGACGATTTTTATCGCCATCACAATGCCAATGTCAGCCGTGCGGTGCACGCGCTGGGCAGTGAGGCCACCGAGGCGTACGAAGGCGCACGCAGCAAGCTGGCGCGCTTTTTCAATGTGCGCAGCGACGAGTTGATCTTGTGCAGCGGCACCACCTTTGCCATCAATCTGGTGGCGTATTCCTGGGCACTGCCGCGCCTGCAACCCGGTGACAGCATCCTGGTCACGCGCATGGAGCACCACGCCAACATCGTGCCGTGGCAACTCATCGCCCAACGCACCGGCGCTACCCTGAAGGTGGCCGAACTGCTGCCCGATGGCGCACTGGATTTGCCTGCACTGCATGCGGCGATGACGCCCGACGTGAAAGTGTTGGCACTGGCGCACACCTCGAATGTGTTGGGCACCGTCAACCCGGTGGCACATATCTGCAAGGAAGCGCGCAAGCGCGGCATCATCACGCTCATCGACGGCTCGCAGGCCGCACCGCATATGCCGGTGGATATCACCGCGCTGGATTGTGATTTTTATGCCAGCACCGGCCACAAGATGTGCGGCCCCACCGGCACCGGTGTACTGTGGGCACGACGCGAACATATCGACGCCATGCCGCCATTTCTGGGTGGCGGCGAGATGATCAGGGAAGTGCGTTTTGATGGCACCGTGTTCAATGAAGGCCCGCACAAGTTCGAGGCCGGCACACCCAATATCGCCGGTTTCGTGGGCCTCGGTGCGGCGGTGGATTACCTCTCGCAGCTGGGCATGGCCCATATCGAAGCGCGCGAGCAAGCCTTGCTGGCGCACTTGACCGAAGCACTGCACGGCATCGACGGCCTACACATCTTCGGCCGCGCGCCGCGCAAGGCGGCGGTAGTGAGTTTTGCCATCGACGGCATCCACTCGCACGATCTGGCCACCTTGCTGGATCTGGAAGGCGTGGCAGTCCGCTCCGGCCAGCACTGCGCACATCCGCTGTTGCAGTGGCTGGGCGTGGGCACCACCTGCCGTGCATCGCTTGCGTTCTACAACACCCACGAGGAAATCGACGCCTTCATCGCGGCACTGCACAAGGTGCGCAAGCTGCTGGGCTGATTTGCCGCTTGTACGGGCTGGTTTCAAATCTGCCTCTGCGGAAAACACCGCCCCCCCCCGCATCGGCTAGCCGCTTGGCCGAACCCGTCCGATGCATGCAAGATGTCCGCTCACGGCCCCTGTTCACGCATTGCAACCTCGATCAGGGACACTGGCCGAACCGGCCGGCAACAGGGGATGACATTGCATGGGACGCAAGCGGCTGCGCGCGGCACAAACCCATTTGGACGCCACCATGGCCACCCTTGCGGTGTGGTTCATGGACCAGTGGGCCAAAATCGAACGCGGCTATCGGCGGCCGTTGACGTGGGTGGCGCTCAAGTTGAAGTTCGCGTTCTATCCCCTGCTGGCCTGCGCTGCATTGGGTTGGCTGGGCTGGGATTGGACACATGACCGCAGCCTGGATTCGGCCGAAGACAGCGTGTTCGACACCATCGTGCAGTGGCGACCGGTGGAGCCGCAGCCCTCGGGCAGGACCTTCGTCGTGGAAATTGATGATTGCTCGCTGGAGTGGACGCGGGCGCAAGGCATTGGTGGCTGGCCGTGGCCGCGCACCGTGCATGCGGACTTGCTGGATACGCTGGATCGCGCCGGCGTGCGCGCGGTGGGGGTGGATGTGATGTTCCTCGACCCGCATAAGGACGACCCGGATGGGGATGCCATGCTGGATGCGGTGGCGGCCGGCGGTAATGGGCGATTTGTGTTTGCGGCGTCGCGCCAAGCGACGGACTTTGATGCCGCCTCACCGCTGCATGCCGCGCAGATTGCAGGAGCTTATGCGCTGGATACCGAGGCACATGTACCCGGCCCGCCGGTGGCGGTGTATCTGCCGTTTGGCGCGGCGATGGCCAAGCACTCGGCGATTACCAATGTCAGCCGTGGCCAGGACGGCGTATTGCGCGATGTGCCGCTGCGCGAAGTGGTGGATGACTGGGCGCTGCCGACACTGCCGGCACGGCTGGTGTCGCAACTGACACGACAACGCGCGGCATCGCTGCCCGATCATGTTCGGGTGAATTGGCGACGCAACAGCCGCATGCCCTACATCAGCGCAGCCGATTTGCTGGCCGGCAAACCCGTGTGTGAAGCACCAGGCAGCAAACTTCCGGACTTGCGCGGCTCCGTGGTGCTGGTGGGCTATACCGCCGCCGGCATCAGCGATACCAAACCCACCCCGGTGAACGCGGCGATGCCCGGGGTGGAAGTCTGGGCCGAAGCCACCGATGCACTATTGCACGATGGTGTGGTGTGGATGCCGCCCAGCAGTTTCAAATACCTGCTGGCCTCGCTGCTGTTGATCTTGACCACCTATGCGTTTTGGCGCGGCGAACCGCATGAAGATGTCGACGGCGTGTTCGTCGCCGTCAATGGCCTGCTGTTGACCGGCGCGGTGATCGGCCTGACATTTTTTGGCGTGTTCGTCGATATTTTCGCCAGTATCGGATTTGTCAGCCTTTGTTTCGGCATTTGCCGCATGTATGCGGCGATCCAACGCGGTCGCGCTATCGGCAATAACGATTTTCGTGATGAATACGACCCCGATCGCTACCCGTGGCTGGCGATGGTGCGCCTGCGCTATGTCAAAGCCGACGACCTGACTCCATTCGAAGCGGTGCGCGGCAAGCGTGAATACCGCCGTCTGCTGCGCAGGCAGCTGTATGCCGGCGGGGATGCGGTGATGATTGAAGGCATCGTGGAACGCAAGAGCTGGCTACACGAAATCCTCGATGACTTGATGCTGCTGATCTGGAGCGGTACTGACCGCAGCAGCGTTCTGGAGCAGGTCAAGTCGGACCTGGATCGCCTGCACCACTCGTTGAATCAGGGCGAACACCCGCTGGATGACCACGGCCAAGTCATGCTGTGCATCTCGGTGGCCGAAATCGACGACCATCACGATGACACTACCCGCGGCGAACGCATGCGGCTGCGTGAATTATTGGGGCAAGATCTCAATGCCACCGACGAATTTGCCCTGTGTGCCGATAACCGCGAAGCACTCGATCCAGCGCATACTTTGGTCATCGACGACACCTCAGAACAGGATCTTCCATGAAGAACCCCCTGCCCCCACGCGATCCCTCCTCCCGGTTTGCACTTGCCTTCGCCGCAATGTCGCTGAGCGGGTTGTTGGCTGCGGCCACGCCCGCGGCACAGGTAACGCCGGCCACCATTGTCAAACCCAGTGTGCAGGTGCACAGCAAACCGGATTTTGCCTCCCCGGCGGTCACCACGCTGGCCGAGAACGCACAAGTCAACGTCACCGGTCAGCAAGGACTGTGGTTCAAACTGGGGTTAGACGGCGGCAAGTCCGGTTATGTGCGGGTCAATGAAATCCGGGTGGCCTACGGCAGCAAGGAAACCGGCGGCTTGGGCAAGGCGCTGTTCACAGGCAAGGCCGGCAAGGGTCGAGTCACCGAAACCGCCAGCGTGCGCGGGCTGGACGAAAGTTCACTGAAAGCCGCCGCGTTCAACCCGGTGCAACTGCAGCTGATGGAGTCCTACCGCGCCAGCCCGGAGGCTGCCGAGCAGGCAGCCACCAAACAAGGCTGGAAGATCACCGATGTGGCCTACGCCGAGGAATACCAGCCGGAGAGCAGCAAGCCGAAGAAAAAAGGCTTCTTCGGGAAATTCAAATCGGATGACGGCGGCAGCAAGGCCACCCAGGCCGAAAAGCGCGAACGCTTCGCGGCTGCGCGCAATTTGCTGGGCTTTGTGAAACCCGGGCTTGCCAACACTGCCGCCTCGGGCGATGCGCTGATTGGCAAGTCGGATGAAGAAGTGAGCCAGGAAGAGCTCGAACTCGGCCCGATGATCGCCGGCCGCGTGCTGGGCGCTGCACCATTGGTCAAGGATCCTGCGATGCAAAAACGAGTCAACCTGGTCGGTCGATGGGTGGCGTCACGCACCAGCCGGCCTGGTTTGCCGTGGACGTTTGGCGTCATCGAAGACAACGAGATCAATGCCTTCGCTGCGCCGGGTGGCTATGTATTGATCACCCGAGGCCTGTACCAATTGTTGGCCACCGATGCGGAGCTGGCCGGGGTGTTGGGCCATGAAATCGGTCACGTGGTGCAACGCGACCACTACGAGGTCATTCGCAAACAGGAGAAGCTGGGCGCGGCCGGTGCCATCGCCTCCAGTCAAATTCATACCGGTGGCGGTGTCGCAGGCAGCCTTGCGCGCAGTTACATCGAAAAGAACGGCGCAGCCATCATGCTCACTGGCCTCGACCGTGGCGCCGAGTTCCGCGCCGACCACGCCGCCGGCATCTATCTGGCGCGCTCTGGCGGCAATCCGCTGGCCTTCCTGGCCGTGCTGCAAAAAATGGCGGCACTGGGTTCGGCGTCGCCTGCCATGGCGACGCTGTTCAAAACCCACCCGCCACTGGACAAGCGCATGGATGCCGTGGACAAGCAGGACAATGGTGAACTGGCAGCGTATCTGGATCGCTGAACATGCTGCCGTGCCGGGCATTGCTGCGCTCCAGGTGACGCAGCAACTGCAACTCATGGGTGTTATACGGAGATGAGGTGATGGTTCGCGCCATCACTTCCCCGCCGCATGCCGCCACAACGCACGGGTCAGCGGAGGCAATCGGCCTGCGATGCCCAACAGCGGGCCGCGCAGCAAGGTGGGCAGCATCGCCTCGTTGCTGAAAACACGATTGATGGCCTCGAAACTGTAAGCTCCCAGCGCATTGTCGCTTTTGCGCGTGCGCGCCCAGCGCGCCAGCCGTGTGGGCGAGATCGGGTCTGCGCCATCGGCTTTGGCAGCCTGCATGCTGGCTTGCAACGCAGAGACGTCACGCAAGCCGTGGTTCACGCCCTGCCCTGCCAGCGGGTGCATCACATGCGCGGCATCTCCGACCAGCAAGACGTGACCCGCGCGCTGCCGCTGCGCCAACTGCCGGCGCAGCGGAAATGCCGCGCGCGCCGACTGCAAGGTGAGCGCACCCAGCTCGCCACCAAACGCTGCCGATAATTCATTCTCGAACTGCGCTGGCGGCGCATCCAGCAGCCGCTGTGCCTCATCGCTGGGCAATGTCCATACGATCGAACCCAAGCGCCCTTCCAACGCAGCATCGCCATCGGCCGAGAACGGCAAAAATGCCACCGGGCCAGTAGGCAAAAAGCGCTGCCAGCAGGTGTGCCGATGAGCAACCTCACTGGCGACGAATGCCACCACGCCACGCTGCTGGTAATCGTGCACAGGGGCTTCGATGCCGGCTAGCCGGCGCAATGCCGAATGCCCGCCATCGGCGGCGATGGCCAACCGTGCATCCAGCACCAAGCCATCGTCCAGCCCGATGCGCACACCCGCATCCATCTGCTCCAGCTGCGCCACTCGCGCCGGGCAGTGCACGCGCACACCTGCGGCGGGCAGTGCCTGCCAGAGTGCATCGACCAGCACCGCATTTTCGACAATCCAACCCAGTTGCCGCTCGCCCAGTGCGTCGGCATCAAACACCAATGGCTCACCACCTGCCGCATCCCATACCCGCATCCCGCGATACGGCTGCGCACGCGACGCCGACACCGTCCCCCACACCCCCAACTGCGCCAGTAAAGACGCATTGTCTGGCGCAAACGCAAACACCCTGAGATCACGCTGCTCACGTGTCCATGCGGCGGGTCGCTGCGCTTCCACCAAGGCCACCTGCAAGCCTTCGCGGGCCAGCATCAAGGCACTGGCCGCACCGACAACGCCGCCGCCCACGACCACCACATCCAATCTGCCGCGCCGGCTCATGCCACCTTCCCCCGGCACAGTGCGGGCACATCGCCGCGATAGCCCATCGCGCCACCCACCAGCCAACCCTGCAAACCACCGATGGCATCACCGGCCAACAAGCCGGCGCTGCGCAGTGGACGCAGCCAAGCGGCATCATTCGAAGTGAACTTTGCCAAGCCATCGGAGAACGCCAAGGTGCGCGTGCGGTCTTCCGTACGCCGCAGCGCATACCGCCGCAGCACGGAGGCATCGCCCGGATCCTGTTGTGCATCGGCGATGCATTCGGCCAAGGTCAGCGCATCACGCAGGCCCAGATTGAACCCTTGCGCACCCAATGGGTGAATGGCTTGCGCGGCATTGCCCACCAGCACCGCACGTGGCGCCACCAAGGCGTCAGCCACACAGCGCTGCAGCGGATAGGCGCTGCGCGGCCCCACCTCCAGCAAGCGCCCCGCGCGCCAGCCAAACACCTCCTGCACACGCGCCAGAAACGCGGCGTCCGGCAAGGCGGCCACGGCATCCGCATCAGCACTGGCCACCCCATGCACCATGCCGTAATAGCCATCACCACGTGGCAACAATGCGGTGGGGCCGGTCTCGGTCAAGCGCTCGAAGGCGGTGCCATCCGGCGCACGCTGGGCGCGCAGGCGGGCCACGAACAAGGTTTGGCCGTAGTCGTGATCCTGGGTGCTGATCCCCAACGCGCGGCGCACTTCACTGCGGTTGCCATCGGCGGCCACCAAGAGTTTTGCGCGCAATTCGCGCTGACCATTTGCATCTGTAATCTGCACCGTGTGCAAGCCGTCTGTCATCGGCGCAAGTCCGGCGAAACGTGCAGGACGATAGCGGGTCAAGCGCGTCAGCTGTTGCAAGCGCGCTTCCAGCGCCTCGCCAAAATCTCGCGCCACCACAACCCGCCCAAATTCGGTGCGTGCGTAGTCGGCTGCGCGCAGCTGGATACGCCCGAAATCGCCCGCACGGCTGATATGAATGCGCCGAATACTGCCGGTGGGCGCACGCATCAAGGCCAGCACGCCCAAGGCGTCCAGCGCGTGCAGCGTGGCCTCGGCAAAACTGAGGTTGCGTTGGTCGAATACCGGCGGCAGCGCGCCCGTTGGGGCGGCCTCCACCATGCCCACGTCCAACCCCAGCGCATCCAGTGCGATGGCCAAACTGGCGCCCACCAAACCACCGCCGACGATCACTACGTCGTGCACCGGGGAATCACTAAGAAGGTCTTGAGTCATTGCGCTATGCTAACGGCTTCGCTGCAACCAACGAATACCGCCATGAACCGTCCCGCTTCAATGACTGCCTCCGGCCCGCTGGTGCTGGCGGCGCTGATCTTCGCTGCCGCCCTGACCCGGGTGCTGCCGCATCCGCCGAATTTCTCGCCGATTGAAGCGGTCGCGCTGTTTGGTGGCGCGTATTTCGCCAAACGCAGCTGGGCGCTGGTCGTGCCGTTGGTCGCGATGTTTGCCTCCGATCTGGTGCTGGGACTGGTCAACGGCGGTATTTATTGGAGCTATTTCGCCAGTGCCGGCTATCTGACGGTGTATGCCTGCATTGCGCTGTCCACCGTGCTGGGCTTTGGCCTGCGTGGCAAGGTTGCTGGCGACCGCGTGCTGGGCTATGCCCTGGCGGGTTCACTGCTGTTCTTCGTGGTCACCAATTTCGCCACCTGGCTGGGCAGCAGCATGTACCCGCAGAACACGGCGGGCCTGCTGGCAGCGTATGTGGCCGGCATTCCGTTCTTCCAGTGGACCGTGCTGGGCACCTTGTTCTACGCCGGCCTGCTGTTTGGTGGCTTCGAGCTGCTGCGCCGCGCCAACCCGGCGCTGCGCGCACAGACGGCCTGATGGGCAACCGGCTTTCCAGGATTTACACCCGCACCGGTGACGATGGCAGCACCGGGCTGGGGGATGGCTCGCGCGTGGGCAAGGATTCGGCGCGGGTGGAGGCCTATGGCACCGTTGACGAAGCCAATTCCTGCATCGGCCTGCTGCTGGCCACGGAAATGCCGGAAGCCGTGCGCGACTTGCTGATCCGCATCCAGCACCAGCTGTTCGATCTGGGTGGCGAGCTGTGCATCCCCGGCCATGCAGCGATTTTTGATGCGGATATCGATGCGCTGGAAGCGCAACTGGACCAGTTCAACGAAGGCCTGCCGGCGCTGAAGGAATTCATTCTGCCCGGCGGCGGCGAAGCGGCAGCGCGTTGCCACATCGCCCGCACCGTGGTGCGCCGGGCCGAACGCCGCACGGTGGAGCTGGCGCGGCTGGAAAGCGTGCGCCCGCAGCCGGTGCATTACCTGAACCGGCTCTCTGACTTGCTGTTTGTACTGTGCCGCGTGCTGGCCCGCGCCAGTGGCCATGGCGAAGTGCTGTGGAAGCACGAGCGCCGCAAGTAATCCACGCCCTGCGCCAGCCTCGTGATTCAGGTTTACACCCACCCCGCGTGCCTCGCGCACGACACTGGTCCCGAACACGTTGAGCGCCCCGCGCGCCTGAGCACTGTCTTGCGCGCACTGGAAACCGCGCACCCCGACATCGACTGGCAACAAGCCCCGCGTGCAACCCGCGGGCAATTGCTGCGCGTGCACGACGAAGCGCTGCTGGCCACCGTACTGGAAACCGCGCCACACGGCTTGATCCCGCTCGATCCGGACACCGTACTCTCACCCGGCTCGGGGGAGGCCGCATTGCGTGCCGCCGGGGCTGGCGTGGCAGCAGTGGATGCGGTACTGGAAAGCCGCACCCAGCGCGCGTTCTGCGCAGTGCGTCCGCCCGGCCATCACGCTACCGCCAGTGCCGCGATGGGCTTTTGCCTGTTCAACAATATCGCCGTGGCCGCGCGTCATGCGCTGGATAAACACGGTCTGGAACGGGTGGTGATTGCCGATTTCGACGTCCACCACGGCAATGGCACGCAAGCCATCTTTGCGCAAGAACCACGATTGCGCTTTGCCAGTTCCCACCAATGGCCGCTCTACCCCGGCAGCGGTGCGCACAACGAAACCGGCATCGGCAATATCGCCAATGCCCCCCTGCCGGAGGGCGCAGGCAGCGCCGCGTTCCGGGCGGCGTGGCAAACCGAGCTGCTGCCATTTCTGGATGCCTTCAAGCCGCAACTGGTGCTTATTTCTGCCGGCTTCGATGGCCACCAGCACGACCCCCTGGCGAATTTGCAGCTGGATGCCAACGATTACGCATGGATCACCCGCGAACTGGTCGCGATTGCCAACCGCCATTGCGGCGGCCGGGTGGTCTCGATGCTGGAGGGTGGCTACGATTTGACCGCACTGGCCGAGTCCAGTGTGGCCCATGTCGACAGCTTGCGCTGGTAACCGTTTGCCGCTTCCGGCAAGCTAGACACCCGTTTTTCGTTTCTGGATCGCCCGTGCGCCCAGCCCTGCGCCTGCTACCCCTGACTTTGTGCATCGCCGTTTCGCTGCAAGCCCATGCAGCGGATGGCAAATCAGCACCGACCTACAAGCTGTGCCCGCTGGTGGATGCGGTGCCTGCATTCGAGGATGTGCAAAAGGCACCGGAAGGCCTGAACATACTGAACAACAACCAATTGCCCACCGATCTGGAGGGTGACTTGCTCTCTGGCACCGAAGCCAACCCGGTGTTCAACGGCAATGTCACCATGCGCCGGGGCGACCAGTTCATGGGTGCCGACCAACTGACCTTCGACAAAGCGCAAAACCGCTACAACGCGGAAGGCAGCGTGCGCTATCAAGCGTCGGGGCTGCGCATGCGCGCAGCGCGTGCCGAAGGCGACCAGAACTCCAATACCCACACCATGCAGAATCTGGAATACCAGTTGCTGTCGCGGCGTGGCAACGGCAAAGCCCAGAGCCTGAACATGGCTGGAGATATTGGCAGCTTGTACGGTGCCACCTACTCCACCTGCCCGCCGGAGGAGCGCAACTGGGAACTGCGCGCCAACCGCATCGACATCAATACCGACACCAATATGGCGGTGGCGCATGGCGCTACGTTGCGGGTCGGCAAGATCCCGGTGCTGTATTTGCCGTGGTTCATGTTCCCCACCAATGAAGATCGCCGCACCGGTGTGTTGCTGCCGTCGATGTCCAATTCCAGCCGCAACGGGTTTGATTATCGGCAGCCGATTTATCTGAATCTGGCACCGAATTACGATGCCACCCTGATGCCGCGCTGGATGAGCAAACGCGGCAGCGCAATGAGCGGGCAGTTCCGCTATCTCAACGAGGCCGGCAACGGCACCGTGGACGCGCTGTGGATGCCGAACGACAAGCTGCGTGATCGCAGCCGCTGGCTGGGGCATTTTGATGGTGTCCAGAATTTGTCGCCCAACTGGCAATTCCGTGCCGACATCAATTGGATCAGCGATCCGCGCTACTACGAAGACTTCAACAACAATATTGACGGGCTATCACAAGTCACCTCCTACAGTTCGATCGGTGCGTATGGCCGCGGCCAGGAATGGAGCGCCGGGGTTAGTGCCGATCACTGGCAGCTGGCCGATTTCACACTGGGCAAAAACATCCTGCCGTATGACCGCCTGCCACGCGCCTTCGCAAGCTGGGAGCGGCACATGAACAGTGCGCTGCAGTTCGGCGTTGATGCCGAGGCCGTGCGGTTCCATCACCCGGTGTACGCCGCCGGCTCGCGCTTGGATCTCAAACCGTGGATCAGTGCACCGCTGGAAGGGGATAGTTGGTTCCTGCGCCCCACGTTGGCTTATCGTTTTACCGGCTATTCACTGGATCACTCACTGGGCCAAACGCTGGGCAACAACTCGCCTTCGCGTGGGCAGTCGATCTTCAGCCTGGATACCGGCCTGTTCTTTGATCGCGACATGCAGGTCAAAGGCAAGGACTATCTGCAAACCATCGAGCCGCGCCTGTTTTACCTGAACGTGCCCTACGTCAATCAGGCCGATATGCCGGTGTTCGATACCCAGCCGCTGACCTTCAGCTGGAATCAGCTATTCCGCGACAATCGCTATTCCGGTGCCGACCGTCAGGCCGATGCCAATCAGCTCACTCTGGCGATCAGCACCCGCATGATTCGCCAATCGGATGGCCATGAGCGACTCTCGCTGAGCCTCGGGCAAATCCGCTACTTCGCGGACTCACGCGTGCGCCTGCCGAATGAGCCGATCACTGAGCAAGGGCGCTCGGCCTGGGTGGTGGACGCCAATTACGCCCCCACCGACCGCTGGACGATTGGTGCCTCGTATCAACATGACCCCAAATTCAATCGGACAGATCTGGCCAGCCTGCGTGCACGCTACCTGCTGCCCAACGAGGGCGTCTTCAACCTCAGCTACCGCTATCGCCGGGCCCTGCTGGAACAGGTGGATGCCTCCTTCCTGTACCCGATCAACGAGCGCTGGAGTATCGTCGGTCGCCAATACTATTCACTGCGCGACAGCAAAACGCTGGAAAGCTTGGCAGGCGTGCAATGGGACAGCTGTTGTGTTGCCGTTCGGGTTGTGGCCCGCCGCTACGTGCAAAATCGTGCCGGCGATCTCGGCAATACCCTGATGTTCGAAATCGAACTGAAGGGCCTGGGTTCAGCCGGTCAGGATACCCAGCGCGCCTTGCGCCGGTCCATCCTCGGCTACAATCGCGATGATTTGTACTTGGTGCCACCGCAGATTGCGACGGGCCAGCCTTCCACGCAGGACAATACGAAAATTCCATGACCTCCAGCCATCGCTTGTGCGCCCCTTACTCCCTGCTGGCGATTGCGTTGCCGGTGCTGCTGTTCGCTTCTGGTGCGCAGGCGCAGGACTACGCAACTCCACAGCCAGTGGACCGCATCGCGGCCGTGGTCAACGAAGACGTGATCTTGCGCAGTGAATTGGAACGCGCCGTTGCCAATATCCGCACCCAATACGCCGGTCGCGAAAACCAGCTCCCACCGACTGATGTGCTGCAGCGTCAGGTGTTGGAACGCCTGATCTTGATGCGTCTGCAATTGGCGCGCGCCACGGATGCCGGGATCACCGCCAGTGACGAGGATTTGGAGCGCGCGGTGCAGGGTGTGGCGCAGCAAAACAACATGAGCGTGGATCAGCTGCGCGAGCGGATCGGCAAGGACGGCATGAGCTTTGCGGATTTTCGCAACAACCTGCGTGATGAAATCATTACCCAGAAACTGCGTCAGAGCTTTGCTCAAGGCCGCATCAATGTCAGCGAAGGTGAAGTGGACGCAGCGATGGCCAATGCCTCGGCTGCCGCCAGCCAGCAATTCCACCTGGCCCACATCCTGATTGGTACGCCCGAAGCAGCCACCCCCGAACAGATCGCCACCGCACAGAAAAAAGTGGAGGGCGTGAAGAACCTGGTCGAAAAAGGCGAAATGACGTTTGCCGCCGCTGCGGTGCGTTATTCCGACAGCCCCAACGCGCTGGAAGGCGGTGATCTGGGCTGGCGTGGCCTGAATGAAATCCCGCCGGCATTTGCCTCCGCCATCGCGCAGATGAAAGACGGCCAGGTGATTGGCCCGATTCGCGGCTCCAGCGGCTTCCAATTGGTGCAACTGGTTGGCAGTCGCACCCAAGCTGCTGGCAGTGGTGAAAAAGTCACCCAATATTCGGCGCGGCAGATTCTGGTCAAGGTGGATGACAAGACCGACGATGCGGCCGCCAAGGCCAAGGCCGATACGCTGGCTGCACGCCTGACTGGCGGCGCCGATTTTGCCAAGGTCGCCGCCGAAAGCTCCGACGATGCCACCACCCGCCGCCGTGGTGGTGATCTTGGCTGGGTGGGCGCGGATACCTACGGCACCGCCTTTGGCATGCAACTGGCATCCCTGTCCGATGGCCAGACCTCCGCACCGTTCAAAACCGATGCCGGCTGGGTGATTGTGCAGCGTATTGGCACCCGCGCGATCGCTGCCGGTGACGAAAATATGCGTGCGCAAGTGCGCGAGACCATCGGTCGCCGCAAGCTGGAAGAAGAATGGAATCGCTGGCTGCGTGAAATGCGTGGCGAAGCCTATGTGGATACTCGCGATGAACAAGGCAAGTCGACGCGTCCGGCGCTGCCGGAAACCCCCAAGGAGCAGCACAAGGTGACCCCGGTTGACGTGCATCCGGAAGGAACCCGTCGGGAGTTTTGATTTCAATGCAGCCACGCCTTGCCCTGATTGCGGGTGAGCCTGCCGGCATTGGCCCCGAACTGGTGGTGCGTGCGGCCCAGCAGGACTGGGACGCCGAGCTGGTGGTATTCGGTGATGCCGCCAGTTTGCTGCGTGCGGCTGGCGCGCTTGGCCTGCCGCTGCATTTGCACCGGCATGGCGAGGCAGCCACGCAGCCGCGCAGTTTGGCCATCGTCGACATCCCGCACCCGGTGGCAACCCGCTTCGGGCACCCGGATCCGGCCAATACGGCCTCGTTGATCGCGGCCATCAGCCGCGCCGCCCGCGCCTGCATCGACGGCACGCTGGATGGCTTGGTGACCGGCCCGGTGCACAAGGCGGTCATCAACGAAGGCGGTATCACCTTTACCGGCACCACCGGCCTGTTGGCCGAACAGGCGGGCTGCGCGGTGGTGATGATGTTGGCCAACCCGCAGCTGCGGGTGGCCTTGCAAACGGTGCATCTGCCGCTGCGCGAGGTGGCCGACGCCATCACGCCCGATGCCGTGCTGCGCACCTTGCGCATCGTGGAGAACGCGCTGCGCACGCAGTTTGGTCTTGCCAGCCCCACCATCGCGGTGCTCGGCCTGAATCCGCATGCGGGCGAAGACGGCCATCTGGGCCGCGAGGAATTGGACATCCTGATCCCGGTGCTTGCGCAGTTGCGCAGCGAAGGCATGCATTTGGTCGGCCCGTTGCCAGCCGATACCGCGTTCCTGCCGGACAAGCTGCGGGGGTTCGACGCGGTGCTGGCGATGTACCACGACCAAGGCCTGCCGGTACTCAAGCACGCCGATTTCGCCCACGCAGTGAACATCACCCTGGGCCTGCCCTACCCGCGGGTGGCGGTGGATCACGGCACCGCGCTGGAACTGGCCGGCCAAGGCGTGGCCGATCCATCCAGCCTGTACGCCGCCATCCGCACATGCTCGCAGCTGGCCAACGGCCGGATGCGCGCGTAATGGACGCGATTTCTTTCGATGACTTCCTGAAGGTCGAACTGCGCGTGGGCCGCGTGCTGTCGGCCGAAGTCTTCGCGCAGGCACGCAAACCGGCCTATGTTCTGCACATCGATTTCGGCCCGGAACTGGGCGTGCGCAAATCCAGTGCGCAGATCACCGTGCATTACACCCCCGAGGAACTGGTTGGGCGTCTGGTGGTCGCGGTGGTCAATTTCCCCGCCAAGCAGATCGGTCCGCTGATGTCCGAATGTCTGGTCACCGGTTTCCACGATGCCGACGGCGCAGTGGCGCTTTGCGTGCCGGACAAGAATGTCCCTTTGGGAACACGTCTGCTATGACCACAGGTTTCACTGAACCGGCCAAGAAACATCTGGGCCAGAATTTCCTCCGCGACACCGGCGTCATCGACAAGATCGTGCTGGCGATTGCCCCGCAGCCGGGGGATGTGATCGTCGAAATCGGCCCCGGCCAAGGTGCACTGACGTTTCCGTTGCTGAAAAAGCACGGCGAGGTCACCGCCATCGAGTTCGACCGCGACCTGCACGCGCCACTGCAAACCGCGGCGCGCCAGCACGGCAAGCTGCACCTGATCGCAGCGGATGTCCTGAGCGTGGATTTTTCCGCGCTGGCCGCGCAACGCGGCGATGCGCAGGGACAAATCCGATTGGCCGGCAACCTGCCCTACAATCTCAGTTCACCAATCCTGTTTCACGCACTGGATCACGCGCACGCCATCCGCGACATGCACTTCATGCTGCAAAAAGAAGTGGTGGAGCGCATGGCCGCCGGCCCCGGCAGCAAAGTCTATGGCCGCCTCAGCGTCATGTTGCAAGCCTATTGCAGCGTGACGCCGCTGTTCATCGTGCCGCCAAGCGCGTTCAGACCCGCGCCCAAAGTGGACTCGGCAGTGGTACGGCTGGTGCCAAAACCACGCGAAAAAATCGAGGTTGCCGATCACGCGACCTTTGCCAGCGTGGTGCGTGCCGCCTTCGGCCAACGCCGCAAGACCCTGCGCAATGCCCTCAATGGAGTGGCCGATAGCGCCATCCTCGAAGCCGCCGGCCTGCGCCCGGAGGCGCGTGCCGAGCAGGTGGCCGTGGCGGATTTTGTGCGGCTTTCCAATTTACTTGTCACCGGTTGATATCCGATTGCCAAAAGCATGGGCGCAGCCTGCCGCCCCCCGCTAGAATGGCGGCATGAGCAACAATGATTACCAATTCGATATCGCGGTGAATGCCCACTTCCTGGATGACCAATCGGTGCCGGAAGAAGGCCGCTTCGTGTTTGCGTACACCATCCAGATTCGCAACCAGGGCAAGCAGCCGGCACGCCTGCTGGGCCGTCATTGGCTGATCACCGACGGCAATGGCCGGGTACGCGAAGTGGTCGGTGAAGGCGTGGTAGGCGAACAGCCGTGGCTGCGCCCCGGTGAAGGTTTCGAATACACCTCGGGTGCGGTCCTGGAAACCGACATCGGCACCATGCGCGGCAGCTACGACATGCTGGCCGATGACGGCACCCGGTTTGCCGCACCGATCCCGGCATTCATCCTGTCCATTCCGCGCACGCTGCACTGAGATGGCGGTCTGGGCCATTGGCGACCTGCAAGGGTGCTACGACGTCACCCAGCGCTTGCTGGAAAAGATTCGCTTCGACCCGGCGGTCGATCGGCTGTGGTTCTGCGGCGATCTCGTCAATCGTGGCGGCCAGTCAATCGAAACCCTGCGGCTGGTGCATTCGCTGCGCGAGGTCAGCCACATGGTGTTGGGCAACCATGACTTGTCGCTGCTGGCGGTGGCCGAACGCACCCCCGAGGAACAACGCCGGGTCAATGCCGACCTGCAGGGCGTGTTGTTTGCGCCGGATGCCCCCGAACTGCTGGCATGGCTGCGCAAGCGCAAGCTCTGCCATGTGGATCGTTCGCTGGGCTGGATGATGGTGCATGCCGGGCTTGCACCGAAGTGGACCACCTTCCTTGCCGAAAAACATGCGCGCGAAGTGGAATCCCGCCTGCATGGCGACAACTATCGCCGGCTGCTGCGCAACATGTATGGCGATAGCCCGGAATGGTCACCACGCCTGCAAGGGCTGGAACGCGATCGCGCCATCATCAACATCTTCACCCGCATGCGCTATTGCAGCCCTCGCGGCCGCATCGCGTTCGAACACAAGGGCCCGCCGGGCAGCCAACTGCCGGGCCTGTACCCGTGGTTTTCGGTTCCCGGCCATGCCGCACGTGATCTGAAGATCGTCTGCGGCCATTGGAGCGCGTTGGGCCTGCATATCGGCAACGGGATCCATGCCATCGACACCGGCGCAGTATGGAGCGGCAAACTCACCGCACTGCAATTGGATGCCGACGGCCTAAACGTGGTGCAAGTCCCGGGCCGCGATGTGCCCGCGCCGATGCCAAAACAGCGGCATGCCAAGCACAAACCGACACATCCATCGCAACGCCATAGCAACCCATCGCGCGATAGCGAATCGCCACGCAGCTAACTAGAACGGGGAGGCTAGTGCACGCAACAGTGCGTCATCCCGTTACTGCTTAACCAACTCCACGCGCCGGTTCTGTGCCCTGCCGATATCGGTGGCATTGGAGGCAATTGGTGCGACCGCGCCCTTGCCTACCGCTTGCAGTCGATCGTCGGCGATCCCGGCACTCATCAGCCGTGCCTTCACCGCATTGGCGCGTTTGTCCGACAAGGCTTGATTGAACGCATCGCCGCCGATGTCATCGGTATGCCCTTCGATGCGGATCGCCAACTCGGGCTTGGCCTTCAACATGTCCACCATTTGCGTGAGCACGCCATCGGATTCGGGGCGAATCTGCGCCGAATTAAAATCAAAATTGATGCCGTACACAGTGACGCGGCCATCTTTATCTAGTGCGCCGGCCAGACTAGTGTCGACATCTGCAGTATTGCCTTTACACGCAGCTGCCACCGGCTGCGTGCGTGGCACATCGCGGAACTCGTCCAAGCCATTGCCATACGCGTTGACCACCGCAAAGAACATGCGCCCGCCATCGCGAGAAAACACCAGCAACGCCGGTGTGGGTTTGCTAGGTGCACCGTCGGCATCGGTTTCGACATACAAAATTTTGCCGACATTGCCTTCAATTCCACCGCTAAACGTACCCGGCTGCGACGATTGCCCGGACGGCTGGAAACAGCCGCTAATTTGGGTACCGTGTTGCACCACGTTGTAACTACCCCACACCGAGGTGTACGCACCGCCAATAGTGGTTGCCAGTTGCGGCGGCGGCGCATCCCCGAAGGCGCGAATTTCAGCCAACGAGAACCACTCACCGCCGTGGTTAGATTTGAAATTGGCGCGCAGCCAGCGGCCGGGTAACGGTTTTGCCACGTTGAAGCGCTGCCCATTGACGCCTTTTTCCAAGCTGCCAGTAAAAATTTCACGGTAGCCCGTGCTGGCCGAACTGTCGGAGACTTCCACCGTTAATTCGCGGATACCAGAATCCACGCCGCCCATGCCACCGGTGTCATCGTCAAACTCCAGTGTGCGAATCGTCGCGCTTTGCGGTAGCTCAAACACAAACGACTGTGGCTTGCCATCCCCCACCCAATTTTGCACGGGTGACCCATCAATCATCAAAATCGGCGCGGTTACGCGCTCGCCTTCGAAGTGGTCGGGCATGATCGTCCCGTTGGCGAAGGACAACAGATTTGGCTGCACCACCGGCGCTGCGGCGGAAGACGCTATCGGTGCGATGGTTTGCGTTGGTTTTGCGGCAGCCATCGCAGGCGTTGCGGGTGCCGCCGTCTGCTGCTGCCGCGAACAGGCAGTGAGTGTGCAGAGGCAAGCAACGATCGTCACGATGGCACGCATGGGCAGTCCTTCAAAACCAGGTTGTCTGAACATGCATAGCAACGCAAAAATCATTGCAGCACGGTCAATCACACCTAAGGATGCTCTGAATAATTGCCGTCATTCCCGCGTAGGCGGGAATGACGAGCAAAAGCGGGGTTGCCCTAATACCGCCCTCGCTTGCGCGCATCAACACGTCAGTACTGCGCTTATCGGCGCGCGTAATCCACGCAGGTAAACGCAAACGCATGGGTCGCATCGGCGGGATGGTGCGTTTGCCGGGTGATACGCCACTGATCCTGATCGAAATGCGGGAAATACGCATCGGCAGCTTCCACCACGGTCTCCACATGGGTCAGATGCAGGCGATGCGCATGCGGCAACGCCAGCGCATACAGCTCGCCTCCGCCGATCACGCACAACTCGGGGCCGCCATCGGCAGTGACCAAGTGCAGCGCTTCCTCCAGCGAAGCCACTGCTTGCATCCCATCGAACGGCACCTGCCCGCTGCGGGTCAGCACCAGGTTACGCCGCTTGGGTAACGCACGCCCCAGCGACTGCGCGGTCTTGCGTCCCATCAACACCGGCTTGTTCAAGGTCAGTGCTTTGAAATGCCGCAAGTCATCGGGCAAATGCCACGGCAGGGCATTGCC
>DAORUL010000022.1:0-20355 GCA_035433165.1 Thermomonas sp.
AAGCCCATCTTGATGATGGTATCCAGCTCGAATTCCAACCGTGCTTCGTAGTCCTCACGGGTCTTGCCGGGTGCTATCGGGTTTTTTTCAAGCCGCGCCGCAAGCCCGCGGCGTGATTCACCGCGAATCCAACTGTCCAGTGTTTCATCCGCAGGCACTGGATAGGCGGGCAGGAAGTAAGTGCCCAGTTTGAGTTGCATATTGCAGCGCTGCGCCAGCGCCACGGTGTTGTCCAACGCGTCGGGGACATCGGCAAACAGCGCCACCATTTCATCGGTGGAGCGCAGGTATTGCTGCGCGCTGTAGTCGCGCGGGCGACGCGCATCGTCCAGCACGCGCCCGCTGGAGATGCAGACCCGCGCTTCGTGCGCATCAAACCCGGCGGCATCCAGAAAACGCACATCATTGCTGGCGATCAACGGCAAGCCGAGTTTGCCGGAGGCATGCAGTGCAAATTGGTTGAACGCATCCTCGCCGTCGCGACCGGTGCGGGTCAGCTCCAGATGCAGATCCGCGCCGAACACGCGTCGCCATTCTGCCAATTGCGCTTCAGCGATGTCATGCCGGTTGGTCACTGCCATGCGGCCGGCCAGACTCGCTCGGCCGGCAATCGCAAACAGGCCGGCATGGTCGTCGCGCAGCCATTCGGGATTGATCGCCACGCAATCGCCACGCTGGCCTTCCAGCCATGCACGGCTCAGCAAGCGTGACAAACTCAGGTAGCCGGTGTGGTCGCGGCACAGCAGGGTCAGCAGCGACGGCGCGTCGCCGCCGTCGGCAATCAGCAGGTCGGCACCGGCAATCGGTTTGATACCCACACTCTCGGCGGCTTTGTAGAACTTGACCAGCGCAAACAGGTTGTTGCGGTCGGTGATGGCCAGTGCCGGCAGTTGCAATTCCACCGCACGACTGAGCAGGTTCGGGCGATCACCGGCTTTCTCCGGACGCGCATAGTCCGGCTTCTCGGGCACGCGGATGGTGGAATCCACAAGCGAGAATTCAGTGTGCAGGTGCAGGTGGACAAATCGTGCGGTCATCGCGTTATCGCGTCTTGAACAGGCAGGGTAGGGCCGCCGCGCCAGTGGGGCAAGGCTTGACAGCAGCGAAATGGCTCACGTGCGCGTGAGCTCCAGCAGCTTGCGCACCGGCGCATAGCTGCGCCGATGTTCCGGGCAGGGCCCGTGTGCCAGCAAGGCGGCGCGATGCGCCGCGCTGGGGTAGCCCTTGTGGCGGTCGAAGCCGTATTGCGGGTAGTGCGCATGCAGTTCCAACATGCGGCGGTCGCGGCTGACTTTGGCCAGGATCGAGGCGGCAGAAATCGCCGGTTCGCTGGCATCGCCACCAATGATGGCGGTGGCCGGGCAGGGCAAGTCTTTAGGGAGTTTGTTGCCATCGATCAGCGCGTGGGAGGGTGCGACCGGCAAGCCTTGCAATGCGCGCCGCATGCCGGTGAGGGTGGCTTGCAGGATGTTGAGTTGGTCGATCTCGGTGGCCTGTACCCATTCGATCCGCCACGCCAATGCACGCTCAAGGATGAGCGGATACAGCGCCTCGCGTTTGCGTTCGCTGAGCTGCTTGGAATCATTCAGGCCAGCAATCGGCCGCGCCGGGTCAAGAATGACGGCTGCCACCGTCACCGGCCCTGCCAGCGGGCCACGCCCGGCTTCATCCACGCCGGCAATGTGGATCATGGTTGCAACAGCTCGGCCACCGCCTCCGCCGCACGCGCCGACGCATCGCAGCGCAAGCGTTCATGCAGGGTCAGAAACTGCGGCTGCAAGGCGGCCACGGCATTGGCATCGGTAAACCAATGCAGCAAGGCGCGGTGCAAATTGTCGGGCGTGCATTGGTCTTGCAGCAACTCGGGTACCAGCGTCTTGCCGGCCAGCACATTGGGCAGGCTGACGTGCGCGGATTTGAGCAGGCCAAAGCATTTGACGATGCGATACGTCAACGCGGAAATGCGATGACCAATCACCATCGGGCGCTTGCACAGCATCGCTTCCAACGCAGCGGTGCCCGAGGCCAGCAGCACCACATCGCTGGCGATCATGATCTGCTGCGCCTGGCCGTCGATGACGCGAAACACCGGTGCGTCGCCGAGGATGGCGTCGATGGCGGCACGGCACTGTGCGTTTGCCGCCGGCACCAGCACGCGCAGGCCGGGAACGTCCGCCGCCAGGCGGCGTGCGGCGTCGGCAAAGCTGGGCAGCATGCGGCGGATTTCACCCAGCCGGCTGCCGGGCAGCAGCGCGAGAATGGGGGCATCCACCGGCTCGCCCAGTGCGCTGCGTGCTGCGCTGCGGTCGGGTTGCAGCGGGATCGCATCGGCCAGCGGGTGGCCGATAAAGCGCGCATCCACGCCGTGCTGCGCGTAGATCGGCGGCTCCATCGGGAACAGGCACAGCACGCGTTCCGCGCTTTGCCCGATCCTGGCGGCGCGCGCTTGCCGCCATGCCCAGATCGAGGGGCTGACATCGTGCACTGTGCGCACGCCACGCTGTTTCAGCCAACGCTCCACGCCGAGATTGAAATCAGGTGCGTCGATGCCGATAAACACATCCGGCTGCCAAGCCAGCACGCGCTCACGAAATTGTTTGCGCAGGCGCAGCAAGCGCGGCAGATGCGCCAACACTTCGGCCAGCCCCATCACCGCCAACGCGTCGGCATCCCACCAGGTTTGCATCCCTGTGGCGCGCATCAACGGGCCGCCAATCCCGGCGAATTGCGCATCGGGGTAGCGTGCGCGCAGCGCGTGGATCAGCCCCTCGCCGAGTTGGTCGCCGGAGGTTTCGCCGGCACACAGCGCAATGCGAAGTGTCATGCTGCTTCTCGCAAGAAAATCGGGTCGCGCAGGTGTCGGGGGTATGTTCCAACCAAGCGAGTATCGGGGAGCGGCTTGGGACATGCCCCCGATGCCTGCGTGACAAAGCTAGACAGCCTCACAGCAGTCAATCTCACCGCAGCAACGGCCGCTCGCCGGCATCGATGAAATCGAGGAAAGCGCGTACATCGCTGCTGCCCAGCGCGATTTCACCCAGCTCGGACTTGGCTTCTTCCAGCTTGGTATCACCCATGAACAATGCACGGTAAGCGCGCTTGATTGCCGCAATGCGCGTGGCATCGAAGCCATGCCGCTTCAAGCCCTCGGCATTGATTCCGCGTGGGCGCGCATATTTCTCCTGCGCCACCATCAAATACGGTGGCACATCGCCGTTGACGAACGCACCCATGCCGATAAACGCAAAATCACCGATGCGGCAGAATTGATGCACGCCGGAGAAGCCGCTGAGGATGACGTGATTGCCCACCGTCACGTGCCCCGCCAGTGTGGCGTTGTTGGAAAACACGCAGCCATCACCCACGCTGCAATCGTGCGCGATATGGCAGTACGCCAGAATCCAATTGCCGCTGCCCACGCGGGTGCTGCCGCCACCGTCGCCGGTGCCACGGTTGATGGTGACAAACTCACGAATGGAATTGCCATCACCAATCTCGAGCGTCACGCGCTCGCCACGGTATTTCTTGTCTTGCGGCTCACCACCGATGGCGGCGTGCGCATGGAAGACATTGTCGCGGCCAATCCGGGTGGGGCCTTCGATGGTGCAATGCGGGCCGATGCGGGTGTTGTCACCGATGACAACCTCGGCCCCGATCACCGCATACGCGCCCACGTGCACGCCCGCCCCCAATACCGCTAACGGGTCGATGACCGCAGTGGGGTGGATTGCGGGCGCAGTGTCACTCATTCGCGTGCCGCCGCCGCACACAGGATTTCGGCGCAGGCCACTTGTTGCCCATCCACCCGGGCCACGCCCACGTACTGCGCCATGTTGCGAATGCGGCGCTTGAGCTCCACATCCAACTCCAGACGATCACCGGGCACGACCATCCGGCTGAACTTGGCGTTGTCCACTTTCACCAGATAAAACACTTGCCCCTCGCCCACGCCGGGGTCACGCGAGAGCTGGGTGAGCAGACCGCCAGCCTGCGCCAGCGCTTCCACCACCAGCACGCCCGGCATCACCGGGTTGCCGGGGAAATGGCCAGTGAAAAAAGGTTCGTTGTAGCTGACATTCTTGTACGCCAGTACACGCTTGTCTTTTTCGAATTCAACCACGCGGTCCACCAGCAAAAACGGATAGCGATGCGGCAGCAGATGTTCGATTTCGCTACTGGTGACAGGCAGGCTGACGGCGTCGTGTGAATCGGTCATTCGGAATCCTTCTCAGCGCCGGGCAAGCGCCTGGCGATGCGATCGAGTTGTTTGTAGCGCGCTGCGCTTTTGCGCCAGCTGCGGTTGTCCATCAAGGGCGTGCCGGAAGAATACTCGCCCGGCGCACGGATGCTGTGGGTCACCAACGACATCGCAGTGATGATCACGCGGTCGCAGACCTCCAAATGGCCCAGTACGCCGGCGCCGCCGCCAATCAGGCAGTGACGGCCGATGCGGGCGCTGCCGGCCACTGCCGAGCAACCCGCCATCGCGGTGTGCGCACCGATGTGCACGTTGTGGCCAATCTGGATTTGGTTGTCCAGACGCACATCGTTTTCCAAAATCGTGTCGTCCAGCGCGCCGCGGTCGATGGTGGTATTGGCCCCGATTTCGCAATCATCGCCAATGACCACGCCGCCCAGCTGCGGCACCTTGATCCAATGACCGGCATCCATCGCAATGCCAAAGCCATCGGCGCCCAACACTGCGCCGGGATGCAACAGCACGCGCTTGCCCAGTCGTACCCGCGTCACCAAGGTGGCGCGTGCCACCAACTCGCAGTCTTCGCCAATGACGCAGGCATCGCCAATCACACAGCCCGGGCCGACACGCGCACCCGCAGCCACTACGCTGCCCACACCAATACTGACGTGCGGGCCGATACTGGCGGCAGGGTCGACAAGCGCGGTTGGATCGACGAATGCGGTGGGGTGAACGCCCGCAGCAAAAGCGGGTTTGGGTTCAAACAGCGCGGCGATTTTCGCGTAAGCCGCATACGGATCGCGGGCGATCAGTGTGCTGCCTTGACGGCCCTCCGCATCGGCCTCACGCAGCACCACCACGCCCGCACGGGTCTCTGCCAACTGCGTGCGGTAGCGCGGGTTGGCGAGGAAGGCCAATTGCGCGGGGCTGGCGTCGGCAAGGGTGCCGACACCTGCAATTGCGTGATCTTCCCCGCGCAATTCCAGCCCAAAGCGAGCAGCCAGCATGGATGCGGTGTATGCCGGCGCGCTCATGCCATCGCCCGTCAGAGCTGACCACCGAAGTTGAATTGCAAGCGCTCGATCTGGTCACCATCCTTCTTGCGCAACGGCAGTGCGTAGCTGATCGACAGCGGTCCCATCGGCGAGCGCCACAGCAAGGCGATGCCGGCAGAAGCGCGCAGCTCGGACGCACTGAAATTCTTGTAGCCGTTGTACACGTTGCCGAAATCCAAGAACGCAGACACGCGTGCGGCAGGGCTATCAAACAGTTTCGGGAAAATCGCTTCCACCGAGCCTGCCACCAGCACCGAGCCGCCCAGCGGCTGGCGGTAACCAAAGCCGGAGACATAGGCGGGGCCCAGGGTATTGTCGGTGAATCCGCGCACCTTGCCGCTGGACGCAATACCGCCGGCGTAGAAGTTTTCGAAGAACGGCAGGCCGGTGGCAGTGACGGTCTTGATGTAATCGGTGGAGGTTGTCAGGCAGGGGTTGCTGGGCGGTGGTGGTGCGGGCGGTTGGGTCGGATTGGGGTTGTCGGTCGTGGGCGGAATCGGCGGCAAGGGGGCGGTGAAGCACAGGTTGCGGCTGTAATTCTTGCCGTAAGAGTCACCGTAGCCCAAGTTGAGTCCGGTCTTGAGCACCAGAGACTGGCTCAACGGCCAGTATTTGGCGACGTCGTATTGCAGCTTGAAATACTCCACCGTGGAGCCGGGCAGGGCGATTTCAGCGGAGAGGTTTTGGGTGCTGCCTACCACCGGGGTGAAGTAGTTGTTGCGGGTATCGCGGCCCCAGCTCAACTGGGTGCGCCAGCTGTGGAAGGTGTTCTGACCCACCGCTTTGATGTAGTCCACCATCGGTGGCGGGGTGCTGCCTTCAAATGCCAGGATCTGGTTGGAGTCGATGCCGAACATCACTTGCACCGAATCACTTTCACTCAATGGCAGGCCCATGAACACCTGGAAGGCGCCACTGTTGGTGGAGTATTGGGCGACGTTGTAGTTGGAGTAGTCAAATTCGCGCCACCACAGGTTGTAGCCCAGTGACAGCCCATCATCGGTGAAGTACGGATTCATGTACGAGAAGTCGTAACGCTTCTGGTAGTTGCTCTTGGTCAGCGCCATGGACACCCGATTACCGGTGCCAAGGAAGTTGTTTTCCGAAAGCTGCAACGACAAGTTGATGCCCGACAATTGCGAATAGCCGACACCGGCCGAAATACTGCCGGATGTGGTTTCCTTGACGGTGTAGGTCACGTCCACCTGGTCATCACTGCCGGGGACTGGCTGGGTATCCACATCCACGGTTTCGAAATAGCCCAGGCGATCCAGGCGCACCTTGCCGCGGTCAATCGCGGCTTGCGAATACCAGCTGCCTTCGAACTGGCGCATTTCACGGCGCAGTACCGGGTCGGCAGTGCGGGAATTGCCCTTGAACACGATCCGGCGCACGTTCACGCGCGGGCCGGGTTGCACCTGGAAATCAATCGCGACGGTGCGCTTGTCGCGGTCGATGGTGGGTACCGGATTGACCTTGGCGAATGCGTAGCCGATGTTGGCCAGACGCGCGGTCACCGAGTTGGTTGCCAACTCCAGCAGCCCGCGCGAGAACACATTGCCCGGACGGATGAAACTGACGAGGGTTTCGATTTCCGACTTCGGCAAGATGGTGTCGCCAGAGACGCTGATAGCGGCAAAGTTGTATGCCTCGCCCTCGGTCATGCCGGCGGTGATGAACATGTCTTTCTTGTCGCCGCTGATTGCCACTTGAGTGGAATCCAGGCTGAAATCGACGAAACCGCGATCCAGATACCAGGAATTGAGCTTTTCGATATCGCCGGACAGCTTCTCGCGCGAATATTGGTCATCTTTCTTGTACCAGGACATCCAGTTGCTGGTATGCGACTCCCAGTCCTTGGTGATGTCTTCCTCGGGGTAGCGATCGTTGCCAATCAGGTTGATGTGGCGGATCTTGGCCGCCTTGCCTTCCTTGACCGTGATGGTCAGGTTGACGCGGTTGCGATCCAAGTGCTCGACGCTGGGCGAAATCGACACGTTGTACTTGCCGCGATTGTTGTACTGGCGGGTCAATTCCTGGGTCACCCGGTCCAGATTGAGCGGGTTGTAAGTCTCACCCTCGGCCAAGCCGATTTCTTTCAGACCTTTGATCAGATCTTCGGTTTTCAGGTCCTTGTTGCCGGCCAAGGTCAGCTTGTTGATGGCCGGGCGCTCGATCACCTTGATCACCAGAATGCTGCCCTGATGGTCAATGCTGATGTCTTCAAAAAACCCGGTCTTGTACAAGGCGCGCACGGCCTCGGCGGCCTTGCCCTGATCCAGGGTGTCGCCGCGTTCAACCGGCAAATAGGTAAATACGGTGCCGGCGCCGATGCGCTGCAGGCCATCGATGCGGATGTCGCTGACCGTAAACGGGGTAAACGCCGCCTGCGCCCAGACTGGCAGGGAAAGTGCCGAAGCCAGGGCAAGGGTCAGCAAGCGGCGGGACATGGGTCGGGTCATTCGGAACATCCTGAGGTGGGTGCTGCGCGGGGGTGGCAGCGCGAACTTGCGCTGCCGGGTGCTGCGTCAATCGTGATGGCGAACAGGTAGAAACAGGTTAAGACACGAGGTGCAAAATGTCGTTGTAAAAGGCCAGCCCCATCAGTCCTGCGATCATTGCAAGACCAAGGTACTGACCCACAGCCATCGCCCGCTCGCCCAATGGGCGGCGGATCGTCAGCTCGATAAGGTAATACAGCAAGTGACCCCCGTCCAAGACCGGGATGGGAAGCAGGTTGATCAAGGCCAAACTGACCGACAGCAGGGCCAGAAAGTTCAGGAACCAAGCCGGGCCACGGGACGCAAAATCATTGGCAGCCCGGGCAATGGTGATCGGCCCGGACACGGTATTTTGCACCGAAACCTTGCCGGATACCGCCCGCATGACCATGTCCACGATCTGTTTTGCTTGGTAGCCGGTTTCCTGCACGGCAGCCGGCACCGCGGCCAGCAGCCCCAGTTTCAGCACAGCGTCGTGGGGGGGCTCCACCGGGGCAGCATTGGTGACGCCCAGGATCCAATGCGGCTGACCGTCGTTGCCCTGCATGCGCCGGGGCGTCAGTTCCAGCGCCAAGCGTTCACCGTCGCGCTCGACTTCCACCATCCCTGGGCCGCCGCGATCCCCCAGTTTTGCCACCAGCGGGGCGATATCTTCGAAGCTGGCAACCGGATGTGAATCAATTGCGGTGATCCGATCACCCTCGGCCAACACCCCCCATGCGGGACTGCCTTCGCGCACGCTGCCTACCAGTGCCGGCAGCAGCAAATGGCGCGGAATCAGGCCGATGCCACTCAGGGCGCGCAACTCATCCACGGAGGCCGGCAGATCCTGCAGCGGCAGCGTGCGCTGCACGGTGCTGCCATTGGTGCGGCGCAGCGACAGCGTGACCGGCTGACGATCCAGCGCATCCACGTTCAGCGCCATCACCAGCTCGCTCCAGGTGGGCGTGACGCGGTCGCCAATGGCCAGTATCTGATCACCCGGCTGCAACCCTGCCTGCGCCGCAATGGCGGTGGCTTGACCCACCACCGGGGCATAATCAGGGCGGCCAATCACCAGCATCGCCCAGAGCAGGGCAAACGCCAGCACCAGATTGGCCAGCGGCCCGGCGGCGACGATTGCAATACGCTGCAGCACCGGTTTGCGATTGAACGCCAGGTGTAACTGCTGGGTGGGCACGTCATCCTCGCGCTCATCCAGCATGCGCACATAGCCACCCAGGGGGATTGCAGCCAGCACGTATTCGGTGCCGTCTTTGCCGTGATGTGTCCACAGCGGTTTGCCAAAGCCGATCGAGAACCGCAGCACCTTGACCCCGCAGCGGCGCGCAACCCAGAAATGGCCGAATTCGTGGAAGGTAACCAAGACGCCCAGCGCCACCAGCAGCCACCAGACCGAGCCGAAGAACGTGCTCATGTTCGGCCTCCGGCAATGCCGGCAATCGTCTGCCGGGCGTTGACGCGGGCCTGCGCGTCGCTGGCCAGCAAGGCTTCAATGGAGTCGGTGAGGTTCGCTGGCATGGCGTCCAGGGCGGCGGCAACGGTGGAAGGGATGTCCAGAAAACCAATATGGCCCTGAAGAAATGCTGAAACAGCCTCTTCATTGGCAGCGTTGAGTACGGCTGGTGCGGTGCCACCGGCCCGGATCGCCGCAAATGCCAGCGCCAAACACGGAAATGCGGCTAGATCCGGGAGTTCGAACTCCAGCCGTCCGCCCTCGCTGAGCAAATCCAGTGGCTGCACCCCCGAGGCAATGCGCTTGGGCCAGCCTAAGCCGACCGCCAGCGCGGTGCGCATGTCGGGCAGCCCCAACTGGGCCAGACTGCTGCCGTCGATGAAATCCACCATCGAATGCACCAATGATTGCGGATGTACCAGCACCCGAATGGCATCGACGGGCACCCCGAACAAATGATGGGCCTCGATGACCTCCAGGCCCTTGTTCATCAAGGTGGCCGAATCCACCGAGATTTTTGGCCCCATCGACCATTTGGGGTGGGCCACCGCCTGTGCCGGTGTCACCTGTGCCAATCGCCCGGCAGACCAGCCCCGAAACGGCCCGCCGGAGGCCGTCAAAGTGATGCGTGAGGGTGGGTTGCCGTCCGCTAGACATTGGAAAATGGCGTTGTGCTCACTGTCGATCGGGACGATCACCGCGCCATGTGCGTGCGCCTCGCGCATCAGCAGCTCACCCGCCAGCACGAGCGATTCCTTGTTTGCCAGCAACAGGCGCTTGCCGACGCGGGCTGCCGCCAAGGTGGATGGCAATCCCGCAGCGCCCACAATGGCCGCCACTACGGTATCGCAAGCATCGCTGGCCACCAATGCGTCCAGGGCTTCGCTGCCGGCGTGTGCTTGGGTGGCAAGCCCCGCTGTACGCAGGCCATCGCGCAGTGCGCTGTAGCTGGCCATATCGGCGATGACCGCGTGGTCTGGTGCATGCGAGCGGCACAGCGCCAGCAGGGCATCGACTTGGCTGCCGGCTGCCAGCACGCTGGCGCGCATATGCTGCGGGTGACGTGCGATCACATCCAGTGCGGATGTGCCAATCGACCCTGTGGCACCCAGAACGGCAACACGTTGCATCATCAGAAGCCCAACCAGATCTTGCCCAGCGCAAACACCGGCAGTGCGGCCAATACGCTGTCCACACGATCCAGCACGCCGCCGTGACCGGGGATCAAGGAGCCGGAATCCTTCATGCCGGCGTGGCGTTTGAGCAGGCTTTCGAACAGATCACCGGCCACGCAGAACAGCACGGTGATTACTGCAGCTGCCGCGATCGCCGGGAATTTGCTGGTCGGCGCTCCGATCAGCCATGCCCCCAACAAGGCCACCAGCATCGCCAGGGCCACGCCGCCACTGACCCCTTCCAGGGTTTTGTTCGGGCTGATGCGTGGTGCCAATTTGCGGCCGCCAAACCATTGCCCGCCGAATTTGCGCCCGGTGAAGTAGGCACCGCTGTCGGCTGCCCACACTATCAGCAAGACCAGCAGTAACCAGCCGGGGCCATGCGGTTGACTGTTATGTATGACGGCCAGCGCGCACCAGGCGGGGATGATGGCAGCGGTGGCAGCCAGCAGTTTGGCGGCACGGGCCTTGCCGAGGATTTCTTCGGAAAAATGATAGTGCTTCAGCCATAGCAACGCCAGCAGCCACCACAACACGCCCAGCACAACAATGAGCTGGAACAAGGGAAGTGAGCGCACGGAATGCGATTGCGAGCCCCACACCAAGGCAACCATCAGCCCGAGGTTGCAGGCCAGCAGTACGCTGCGCGCCAACGTGTCTTCCAAACCGGCTAAGCGCAGCCATTCCCACAGCGCCAGCAAAAACACGATCGCGCTCACCAACATCAGCCAGCCGGTGGGCAGCAGCAGCACGGCGGCAATAACGGCGGGTGCCATGATCAGCGCGGCCAAAATGCGGGTTTTGGTCATGGCGTATTTCCGGGGTGGGGTGCCCGCAGTTGGGCGCTAGTCAGGCCGAAGCGGCGTTCGCGGGTGGCAAAGTCATGCACCGCCTGTTGCAGCATTTGCGCATCGACATCCGGCCACAGTGCGTCGGTGAACCACAGCTCGGTATACGCCATCTGCCACAGCAGAAAATTGCTGATGCGCAATTCGCCACCGGTCCGGATGAACAAATCCGGTGCCGGCAGATCGGCCAACGCCATATGTGCCGATAGTGCGGATTCGTCAATCTGCTCCGGTAGCAAGCGGCCTGCGGCGACGTCCTCGGCCAGCAGTCTTGCCGCGTGGACGATGTCCTGGCGACCGCCGTAACTGGCCGCAATCGTGAGATGCAGTTTTGGGTTGCTGGCGGTCAGGGCTTCTGCGGCGTGCATGCGCGCTTGTATTGCAGGGTCAAACCGCGAGCGTTCACCGATAAAGCGCAGACGCGCACCCAGGCGATGCAGTTCGTCCACCTCACGTTCCAGCGCACCCAAAAACAGCTTCATCAGGCCGCTAACTTCCTCGGTGGGGCGGTTCCAGTTTTCGCTGGAGAAGGCGAACAGCGTGAGCGCCTCGATCCCGTGCTGCAGGCAAAACTCGACGCAACGCTTGACCGCCTGCGCACCTGCACGATGGCCGATGATGCGCGGGCGATGGCGTTTTTGCGCCCAGCGGCCATTGCCATCCATGATGATGGCAAGGTGATGCGGCAGTGGTGCGGCGTGGGGCGGCATGGGCAGGCTCGTATGCCTCAAACCGACATCAGTTCCTGCTCTTTCGCCTTGACCACATCATCCACATCCTTGATCGCGGCATCGGTGATCTTTTGGATTTCGGCCTCGGTGCGAGCGCTCTCATCCTCAGTGATCTGCTTGTCTTTCAGCAGTTCCTTGACCTGATGGTTGGCGTCGCGGCGGATGTTGCGCACCGCCACCTTGGCGTCCTCGCCCTCGCCATGCACGACCTTGGTCAGGTCGCGGCGGCGCTCTTCGGTCAGTGCCGGGATATTGAGCCGAATGGTGGTGCCGGCGGTATTCGGGGTCAGCCCCAGATCAGAGGCCAGAATGGCCTTTTCCACCGCGCCGACCATCTGCTTTTCCCACGGCGTGATCAGGATCGAACGGGCATCCGCCACCGACACGCTGGCGACTTGTGACAGCGGCATGTCGGAGCCGTAATAGTTGACCTTGATGCTGTCCACCAAGCCGGCATTGGCGCGGCCAGTGCGCACTTTTACCAGATTGTGGCGGAGCGATTCGATGCTTTTGACCATGCGGGCCTGGGCATCTTTCTTGATTTCGTTCAACATGGCATCGCTCCGAACTGAGTGTGCAAACCGCTGATTATAAGCGGCAAGCAGGCCGTCGGGCGCGGTTTAGCTGCGGCCTTGCACCAAGGTGCCCACCTGCTCGCCATGCAGGATGCGCAGCAACACGCCGGGTTCGGCCATGTCGAAAATGCGCAGCGGCAGGCTGGCATCACGGCACAGGGCGAATGCGGCGGTATCCATCACTTGCAGGTTGCGGGCAATGACTTCGTCATAACTCAGGTTGTTCAGCTTGATCGCATCGGGGTACTTCTTGGGGTCTTTGTCATAGACACCGTCGACTTTGGTCGCTTTCAGCAATAAATCGGCACCGATCTCGATCGCACGCAGCGCAGCGCCCGAGTCGGTGGTGAAGAAGGGGTTGCCGGTGCCGGCGGCAAAAATGACCAGGCGACCCTTTTCCAGGTGACGGATAGCGCGCCGCCGGATGTAGTCTTCGCACACGTCATTGATTTTCAAGGCGCTCATCACGCGGGCCTTGCCGCCCTGCTTTTCCAATGCATCCTGCATGGCCAATGCGTTGATCACCGTGGCCAGCATGCCCATATGGTCGCCGGTGACGCGATCCATCCCGCCGGCGGCCAACCCCGCGCCCCGGAAGATATTGCCGCCGCCGATCACCAGTGCAATCTGCGCACCCGCTTCGCTGGCTTCAATCACTTCTTGCGCCAACCGGATCAATACATTGGGGTCGATACCGTAATCCTCGTTGCCCATCAATGCCTCGCCGGAAAGTTTCAACAGCACACGGCGATAGGCAAGTTGCGACATGGGAATTCCTGGTCAAGAGGGCGACCAATTCTAACGGAAAGCCCCGCGTGACGATCCTACGCGCGCAGGCCAATCGAAAGGTTTGAGTGGATGCTGCAAAAAATCTGCGAAAAAAGTTGCGCGATCGAAAAACCCTGCGTATGATTGCGGGCTCACAGCGGAGTGGTAGTTCAGTCGGTTAGAATGCTGGCCTGTCACGCCGGAGGTCGCGGGTTCGAGTCCCGTCCACTCCGCCAGTTTGAAGCAAAAGCCTCGCAGCGATGCGGGGCTTTTTGCTTTGTGCACGTCGTGCAGCACGCCCAATCGACGCCAGGCAGCAGGGCGAGCACATCCAACTGGACTAGGGTTGCATTAGACGCGTTAGACTACGCGGCTACGCCTCAATGTCAGCTTGCCCATGTTGCAGAAACTTCGCGAAAAGACCTCCGGCTGGATCGCCACCGCAATCCTCGGCCTCCTGATTGTTCCGTTCGCTTTCTTCGGCATGGAGTCTTACATGTCGCAGCGGGTGGACACCTATGTGGCGCGCATCGCGCAGCCGCCGTCGTGGTGGGCCTCGGCACCACAAGTGTGGCCGATCACGTATTTGTGGAAGATCGAGGACATTGATGCAGAGGCCTACAAGGATCGTCTGGAAACAGCACGTCTGCGGATGCGCGCGCAGCAGGGCGAGAACTATGACGCCAAGGCATTCGAGTCGGTCGAAAACAAACGCAAGATTCTTGACACCCTGATCGATGATCGTCTGATGCAGCTGGCAATCAAGCGCGACAACATCGTGATCAGTGATACCCAGGTGGCCGAGGCCATTGGCAAGATTCCGGACTTCCAGGTCGATGGCGCATTCAATACGGATCGTTATCAGATGCTGCTGTCGACGCAGAATCCGCCGATGACGCCGCGCAGCTTTGAAGCCAAGGTGCGCGACGGGCTGATGGGTGACCTGATCCCTTCGCGGATCGCACAATCTGCCTTCGTTACCGATACCGAGCTGGATCGGCTGATGCGGTTATTGGGTGAGCATCGTGATGTCAGCTATGTCAACCTGCCTGCCCCCACCGCCGATACTTCCGAAGTCACCCAGGCCCAGATTGATACTTGGTACAAGGCGCATGCAGCCCAGTTCCATGCCCCGGAAACCGTGCGCCTGGAATATGTCGAAGTGGATGGCAGCAAGTTGACCCCACCAGTGGTCGACGATGCTGCCTTGCACAAGAAGTATCAAGAGCAGATTGCGAAATCACCCTCGGGCGACAAGCGTGAGGTCTCGCATATCCTGATCGCGGTGGCGGCCAATGCCAGCGATGCCGAGAAGAAGGCCGCCGAAGCCAAGGCCAAGCAGATTGCAGACATGGCGCGTGCGCCAGGTGCGGATTTTGCCGCGCTGGCCAAGGCCAATTCGGATGACAGCGGCTCCAAAGCCAAGGGCGGCGACCTGGGTTGGCTGACCAAAGGTGGCATGCCGGGCACGTTTGACGATGCCGCGTTTGCCATGCAGCAAGGTGAAATCCGGGGTCCGGTCAAGAGCGATTTCGGCTGGCATGTGATCAAGGTCAATCAAGTCCAGCAGGGCGTGCAGCGCTCGTTTGAAGACATGCGCGCCGATCTTGAAAAAGAGTTGCAGCAAGGCGGGCGTGAGCAAGCATTCAATGAATTGACCGGCAAGTTGGTCGATGCGGTGTACAAGAACCCGACCTCGCTGGAGCCGGCGGCCAAGGCCTTGGGGCTGACGGTGCAAACCACGCCGGCGTTCACCCGTACCGGCGGCCCCGGCATTGCTGCCGACCCGAAGGTGCTGCGTGCCGCGTTTTCGGACAACCTGATGCAAGACGGCACGGCCAGTGACCCCATCGAAATCAGCCCTGAACACACGGTGTTGATCCGCGTGATTGCCCATGAGCCGGAACGGGCGTTGCCGCTGGCACAAGTGCGTGATTCGGTGGTGCAGGCAATCCATGTCGATCGCCAGCGTAAGGCAGCTGAAAGTGCGGCTGATGCATTGTTGAAAGCAGCGCAGGACAAGGGTTTGGCTGCGGCAGCGCAGGCCGCCGGACTGGCTGTCTCCGATGCCAATGATCTCGTGCGCCGCAGTCCATTGCCTTCGGCACAAGCGGTGGAGGCATTCTTCAATCTGCCGCGTGCGCGTGACAACAAGCTGTCGATGGGCAAGGCCATGATCGGCGGCAGCTACATGGTGTTTGAGTTGCGTGCGGTGCGTGATGCCGACATTGGTCAGGTATCGGCGCAAGAGCGCACGCAGTTGCGTCAACAGGTTTCCCAAAGCACCGGGATGCAGGCACAAGATGCCTTCGTGCGTGCCGCACGTGCGCATTACGACATCAAGGTGGCGGAAGACCGGTTGTAATTGCCGCAGCGGTATCGCAACAAAAAACGCCCGGCGATATGCCGGGCGTTTTGCCATGCGCCAATGGGCAGGTGCGAGTGTCTCACTCGATCCCGCTCATGCCCATGATGTTGTAGCCGGCATCCACATAGGTGACCTCGCCGGTGATGCCATTGGCCAGATCCGAGCACAGGAACGCAGCAGCATTGCCCACATCTTCGATTGTCACCACGCGACGCAGCGGCGCGGCGGCTTCGAACGCACTCAGCATCTTGCGGAAATTGGCCACGCCACTGGCGGCCAAGGTGCGGATCGGGCCGGCCGAAATGGCATTGACGCGGGTACCCTCCGGGCCCAGCGCCATCGCCATGTAGCGCACGGTGGCTTCCAGCGAGGCCTTGGCCACGCCCATCGTGTTGTAGTTGGCCAGTGCGCGCTCTGCACCCAGATACGACAGGGTCAGGATGCTGCCGTTGCGGCCTTTCATCAACGGGCGCGCCGCCTTGCCCAGCGCCGCCAGCGAATAGGCGCTGATGTCGTGGGCAATGTGGTAGCGCTCGCGGTTGATGCCATCCAGAAAATCCCCTTCGATCGCTTCGCGCGGCGCAAACGCGATGCAATGCACGAGGATGTCGAACCCATCGCTCCAATGCTTGCCCAGTTCGGCAAAGCAGTTGTCGATTTGCGCGTCGTCGGCCACGTCCAAAGGCAGCACGATAGTGCTGCCGTATTCGGCGGCGGCGTCTTCCACCCGCGATTTCAGTTTTTCGTTCTGATAGGTCAACGCCAACTCCGCGCCTTCGCGGTGGAAGGCGTCGGCAATGCCGGTGGCGATAGAACGTTGGCTGGCGATGCCGGTGATCAGCGCACGCTTGCCTTGCAGGAATCCCATGGTGTCTCCTTGTGAGTTGCGCGTGGGGCGCGTCGAGCGAATGCTCTAGTTTGCCTTGCGCGGCTGCTTGCGGCCAGCCCCATTGCGTTTGCCCGCACTATCCGGCAAACCCATCCTTCCATGCGCGCAGCGCGGCAAACACGGCGGTCTCGTCCGGCAGTGCCCTTCCGGCATGCTGCTGCACCGCGGCGCGCACGCCCGCGGCATGGCAACGCAAAAATGGGTTGCAGGCGCGCTCGGTGTCCAGCCGCACGGGCAGGCTGGGATGCCCGGAAGAGCGCAGCACGCGGATCTCTTTAACCCGTTGCTGCAGTGCCGGGTTATCCGCATCCACGGTCAGTGCGAATGCAGCATTGGCCAGCGTGTATTCGTGCGCACAGCACACCCAGGTGTCACCCGGCAGCGCCGCCAGTTTCGATAGCGAGGCATGCATCTGTGCCGGCGTGCCTTCAAACAAACGCCCGCAGCCAAGGCTGAACAACGTGTCGCCGCAAAACAGCAGGCCTTCCCCAACATAGGCAATGTGGCTGCGGGTATGGCCGGGGATAGCAAGCACGCGGAACTGCCACGCGCCGATGGCGAGTACCTGGCCCTCGCTGACCCGCCGGGTGGCATGTGCGATGCGCGCATCATCCGGTGCAAACACGGGCGTGTCCGGCCAGCGCGCCAACAACGCCGGCAGCCCGCCGGTGTGGTCGTTATGGTGATGGGTAATGACGATGGCGTGCGGCGCAGGGCCATCGTCGATTGCAGCCAAAACGGGCGCAGCATCGCCAGGATCAACGATCAGCGCACGCCCGCCGGCATCACGCAGCAGCCAGATGTAATTGTCATCAAATGCGGTAAGTGCGTGCAGATTCATGATTCCAGCGGTGACGGCGCGCGGGCTTTCCCGCAGAATCACCACCATGCCGCTGCCAGTCCCTGATCGTCAATCCAAGTTTGCCGCCACCGATGCGTGGTTTGCCGGCGTGGCAGGACAAGCGCTATTGGCCAGCGAGGCCGAATGCGTGCGTATTGCGGGCCAGCAAGCGCCGGGGCAGCCGTATTTGTGGTTGGGAGCAGGCGCCGGCTTGCTGCCACCCGATACGGATGGCAGTGGCTTGCCGCTGCGCCTGCATTGCGCGGAAAAGGGGGGCTGGGCGGGCGATCTATGCTGCGATCTGCCGTTGCCCGTGGTCAGCGAATCGTGCGCCTGCGTGATCGTGCAGCATGCGTTGGATGCAAGCCCCGTAGCCAATGAGTTGCTGCACGAATGTGCACGGATCCTGCTGCCGGGCGGCAGTCTGTGGTTGCTGGCACTGAACCCCATTTCACCGTATCGCCTGCGTTGGCAGGGGCAGGGGTTGGCAGCCTCCGAGCCCATCCGTTGGCGTCGCCGGTTGCGTGCAGCGGGGCTCAACCCAGAACCTATTTCGCAAGGTGTGGGGCCGACATGGAGCGTGGCACCGGTGCTGGATGTGCAACAAGGCGCGGGGTTGCGGGCCGCGTTCCTGTTGCGTGCGCACAAGCGTCGCCTTCCGATGACACCCATGCGCAAGCCGCACGCATTGGGCTGGCGCCCCGAGGTGGCAGCATGACAAACACCCGCAAACAGGTTGATATCCATACCGACGGTGCCTGTTTGGGCAATCCCGGTCCGGGCGGCTGGGGTGTGTTGTTGCATTGGTGCGGGGTTGAGCGCGAGCTCTCCGGCGGCGAGGCTGATACCACCAATAATCGGATGGAACTGATGGCCGCGATTGCCGCGCTGGAGTCGCTGCGCGAGCCGTGCGAAGTCATCTTGCACACCGATTCCCAATATGTGCGGCAAGGCATTTTGGAATGGATCAGCGGCTGGATTCGACGTGGTTGGAAAACAGCGGGCGGTGCGCCGGTCAAGAACCGCGATCTGTGGGAACGGCTGCATCAGGCGGCAGCCCGGCATCAGGTGGATTGGCGCTGGGTCAAAGGCCATAGCGGCGATCCCGGCAATGAACGGGTGGATCAACTGGCGCGCGACCAAGCGCTGAAATTCAAGGAGAACGCAAGCTGATGCGGCAAGTGATTTTGGACACTGAAACCACCGGGCTGGATTGGCGCAAAGGCAACCGCGTGGTGGAAATTGGCTGTGTCGAGGTACTGGAGCGGCGTCCCACCGGGCGCACCTTCCATTACTACCTGAATCCGGATCGCGAATTCGAGCCCGGGGCGCAGGAAGTGACCGGTTTGAGTTTGGATTTCCTTGCCGACAAGCCGCGCTTTGCCGACATCGCAGAGGACTTCATTGCATTTATCGACGGTGCCGAGCTGATCATTCACAACGCAGCTTTCGATATCGGGTTTTTGGATGCTGAACTTGCGCGACTGAAAGGCTTCGGCAAAGTGCTTGATCGCTGCACGGTGGAGGACACCTTGTTGATGGCGCGGCAACGCTTCCCGGGCCAGCGCAATTCCCTGGACGCTTTGTGCAAGCGCCTGGGTGTGGATAACTCCCACCGACAGTTGCACGGCGCATTGCTGGATGCGCAGATTTTGCTGGATGTGTATCTGGCGCTGACTTCAGGTCAGGGTGAAATCGGTTTTCAGATCTGTGAGGAAGTAGCACTCTCAGAGGCAGTCGTGGTCAATCTACAAGCCGTCGATGCATCACGGCCACGGGTGCGGATTCAACCCGAAGAGGCGCAGGCGCATGCAGAGCGCCTTGCTGGGCTGCAAAAAAAATCAGGCAGGTGCCTGTGGCTGGAAACCGATGGCTTGATCTGAGCAGGCGTTGCTGGGTCGCCGCAAGCATGTTGGCCATCCCTGGTTGCTTCAGTGCCGACGCACCAGCACCACCGTGACGTTATCAGAGCCGCCACCGTCCAGCGCGGCGGCCACCAAACCATCCACACATTCCTGTGCACTGCATTCGCCATGCGCCAGCACCCGCGCAATTTGGCGATCGTCCACTTCCTCGGTCAGGCCGTCGCTGCATAGCAGCAACTGCATGCCTGCACGCAGCTCGCCGCTGAGCGTTTCCACGTTCAACTGCTCTGGTGCCGTCACCCCGAGCGCTTGTGTCACCACGTTGCGGTGCGGATGGTTGCGTGCCTGCGCAGCACTAATCGCACCTTGTGCAATGAGCTCTTGCACGTAACTATGGTCATGCGAGATCTGGGCCAGCGTCCCATCACGCCACAGGTACACTCGGCTGTCGCCCACCCATGCAACCTCAAACTGGTTGCCGTGGATACGCGCCGCAACCACGGTGGTGCCCATCGGCAGGCTGTCGCCACGGCGCTTGGAGCAGCGGATGATTTCCTCGTCGGCTACTTTAATGGCGCGGCTCAAATCGCTGCCTGCGCGCACTTCGTTGACGATGATTTCGCGCGCCATCGCCGCAGCCACTTCGCCGTATTCGTGGCCGCCCATGCCGTCGGCCACAAGCCACAGCCCCAGCTCGCTGTCCCCGTAATAGGTGTCCTCGTTCAGCTCGCGGCGCAGGCCGACATGGGTCAGATGTCCGAATTCAATCATGCGTGGGGCAGGCGTCCGGTGTTTATGGTGGTAACGGAATGGTGCGATGGAACCGGACGGGGGCGCGGCACATGGACATCATGCAAAGCAGTATGACGTTCTTCCCGTGTCGAAAGTGGGGTGAAACCCGACGTGATTCACGATTTTGTCAGACGCGGGCGTATTCCCAAATCCGAACTCCGGGCAGCAAGCTTGAAGCTGGTGTCGCGAAGCCGGCACCGCTGATACAAAAACACCCCCAATCGGGGGTGGTTTGTAGTGGCGGAGAGGGAGGGATTCGAACCCTCGGTAGGCTATAAACCTACGCCTGATTT
>DAORUL010000023.1:0-20057 GCA_035433165.1 Thermomonas sp.
GGCACCATTTACTGACCCCGCTTCGGCGGGGTTTTTGTTTTTGACTGCCGCGGATTCCCCAATGGATCCTTGCATCTTCAGAAATTTCTGAAGTGCCAGATGTTTGCCAGTAGGATGCACGCTGTCTCGATCACACATAACTAAAGAGGTTGCCCCGCATGTTTGCGCGACTGTCACGGAGTTGGAGCCTGATCAAGGCCAGTGCGGGTGTGTTGGCCCAGGACAAAGAGCTGTTGGTATTTCCCTTGCTGTCGGCCATTTGCACGTTGCTGGTGGTTGCCGCATTCGTGTTGCCGGCGCTGGGGCTGGGAGCGTTGGACGGCTTGCGCGACGGTGGCGGTGGCATGTCGGTAGCGATGTATGTACTCGGCTTTTTGTTCTATCTGGTGCAGTACTTCGTGATTTTCTTTTTCAACTCGGCACTGGTGGGAGCTGCGTTGATCCGGTTGGATGGCGGTAATCCGACGCTGGGCGATGGTTTGCGTATTGCAGGCAGCAAATGGGTGTCGATTCTGGGGTATGCGGCAGTTGCTGCCACGGTGGGTTTGATTCTGCGTTCGCTGCAAGAACGTGCTGGCTGGTTGGGGCGTATTGCAGTGGGATTCTTGGGGGTGGCATGGACGGTGGCCAGCTTTCTGGTGGTGCCGGTGCTGGTCAGCCGCAATGTGGGGCCGATTGATGCAATCAAGGAAAGTGCGCTGCTGCTGAAGAAGACCTGGGGCGAGAACCTGATTGGCCAGGGCGGCGTGGGCTTGGTGTTCAGTCTGATTTTCGTTGCGATGGTCGTGTTCAGTGCGCTGGCAATTGTGGGCGCGACAATGAGCGGTAGTGGCGTGGTCATCGGACTGGTGGTTGCATTGGTGGTGATCGCGTTCTTGCTGGTGGCATTGATTCACGCGGCGCTTTCCGGGATTTATTCGGCAGCGTTGTACCGCTACGCCGTGGGCCAGGAGACTTCCACCGGATTTGATGGGCAGCTGCTGCAGCGGGCATTTGCAGTCAAATAAGCAGATGTTTCGTTGCGAATTTGAGTATATTTGTGCTCAAATTGCAATTATCGTTCTGATAATGGAAGTGTCTGCATGCAGGATCTCAATGACCTGTATTACTTTGCTGCGGTGGTCGATCACGGCGGGTTTGCCGCAGCCGAGCGCGCGCTGGGTATCCCCAAGTCACGCCTGAGTCGTCGCATCAGCGCATTGGAGGCCGAGTTGGGCGTGCGCTTGTTGCAGCGCTCGACGCGACGGTTTGCGGTGACCGACGTGGGCACCAGCGTGTATCGGCATGCACAGTCGATGCTGGCGGAAGCGCAGGCCGCGCGCGAGGTGGTGGATCAACTCAGCGCCGAGCCGCGTGGCACCGTGCGGGTCAGCGTGCCGGTGTCAATGGCGCAGCAGCAGCTACCGAAGTTGCTGCCTGAGTTCCTGGCGCTGTATCCCAAGGTGCGGGTGCAATTGACCGTCAGCAATCGCCGCGTGGATGTGATCAACGAGGGTGTGGATGTGGCGATCCGCGTGCGCAGCAAGCTGGATGATGATGGCAGCTTGGTGATGCGGAGTTTTGGCCAAATCCAGGAGTTGCTGGTGGCCAGTCCGCACTATTTGCAGCGCGCGGGGCGGCCGCAGCTGCCCGAGCAATTGGCCGAGCATGTCACCCTGAGCGTCAGCGAGGACGATGCGCGTCAGCGCTGGGAACTGCATGGCCCCGATGGCGAAGTCCGGCGCATCGAGTTGCAACCGCGCATCACCGGCTTTGATTTTCCGATGATGTTGACGATGGCGCGTGATGGCATGGGCATCACCTTGTTGCCGGAAACAGTGTGTGCCGAAGCGGTACGCCGTGGTGAACTGGAGGTGGTGTTGCCGCAATGGCGGTTGCCGCAAGGGATCGCACATGCGGTGTTTGCTTCGCGTCGCGGCATGCTGCCAGCAGTGCGGGTGTTCATTGATTTTTTGGCAGAAAAAATGCCGCCCCTACTGGATGCCGCACGGCTGGAGTGCAGCAGCCCGGGATGCCAAAAGAAGCGCAAAGCGCAAAATCCTGAGCAAATGGCGCAGATGCCGGCGTAGTGCCAATTGGGTGTGGCATGCGACAATAGCGCGCTGAATCGGAGAGATGGCCGAGCGGTTTAAGGCACCGGTCTTGAAAACCGGCGAAGGGTTATACCTTCCGTGGGTTCGAATCCCACTCTCTCCGCCACTTTTGCACACTGCAGGACGATGCCGGAGAACGTCGAATCATGCGGTTCTCAGGATCCATGGATGCACCAGCAGATATGCATGATTCGGTGAGTCCCACAGCAGATTGCACGGCAGAGCACACGCGGGATCTGCAATGGATGCAGCATGCGTTGGCGCTCGCGGCACGCGCACGCGACGAAGACGATGAAATCCCGGTTGGTGCGGTCATTGTTGATGCCGCCGGCATGTTGTTGGGCGAAGGTTGGAACCGCAATATCCGCGAGCACGATCCGAGCGCGCACGCCGAGATTATCGCGATGCGCCAGGCCGGGCGTGCGCTTGGCAATCATCGCCTGATTGGTTGCACGCTGTATGTGACGTTGGAGCCATGCGCGATGTGCGCGATGGCAATGATCCACGCGCGAATCGCACGCGTGGTGTATGCCGCGGCTGATCCCAAAACCGGGGCTGCAGGCAGCGTGTTTGATCTGTTGCAAGATGCGCGCCACAACCATCGTGTGGAGGTTCGTGGCGGGCTGTTGGCAGAGCTTGCCGGGCCTATGTTGACGGCTTTTTTTCGCGCCAAACGCGGGAAAATTTGAGCAAGAAATCCCGGGAAATTTTTGCAGGGACGCGCCTTGCTGCGACCGCTGCAACGTGAATGCGCACTGCCGACGAACGGCACTGTTTGAACGCGTGATTTAGCTCTTTTCTAACATCACCCGGTGTAAGGTTTGGGCTCCGGAGAAAAACTTCGCGACGCGCAAAACGCCACGGAGAATCGCTCCGGCCACCGGACCCGGTCCCCTCCAGGCGCAATGCCTGCGAGACCGGGTCTTTTTATGCACCAATGAGTGCCTAGCGTGTGCGCAGCTCGATGTCGCCCTGCTGCTGGCCATCGCGATCCAACACCACGCGCACCCGTTTGCCGGCGTGATAAAAACTGGCCCGATACAGGCCCGCATCGTCGCCAGTGCCGCGTTCGCACAGTTGGTCGATTTTGTGTTGTTTCAGCAGTTGCAAAAACATATCGACTGGCAAATCCAAAGCGGTGGCAATCGGAGCTGCTGCAATCTCGATCTCTAGCTTCGGATTGAGGTCGATGGGAATGGCTTTGCGTGACATGTGCGGTTGCATGGGGTGAGTTTCGGCATTCAAGTCAATGCTCGCACTGATGCGCGTCAATTGCAGGGCCGACAACAAAAAGGCCCCCGGGGGGCCTTTTGCAACGCGGGTCAACCGCGATCAGTTGATGTCTTGAAGGTCACGCAACTGACGCGGCACGCTGGCGAAATAGGCGGCCAAGTCGGCGATTTGCTGATCGTTCAAGCCCTTGGCCTGCGCCGCCATCACGTCGGCGGTGGCACCTGCACGGGTACCGCCACGGTAGGCCTGCAGCGAATGTCCGAGGTAGTCGGCATACTGGCCACCGATTTTCGGATACATGCCGTCGATTGGGGCATTGCCTTCCGCGCCATGGCAGGAGGTGCAGGCGGCGACACCTTGTGCGCCCTTGGTGGCGATCTCGTGGCCAGCGGCAATATCACCCTTGGGCAGACCGGCGGAAGAGGACGTAACGCCCGCTTCGGCAGCGTGTTCGCCTTCGGCTTTGCCACCGCAGGCAGACAGGGCAAGCGCGCAGGCCAAGGCGAGCAGGGTCATGGAAGTCTTGGTCATGGCGCGGCTCACTTCTTCAAGCTGGACAGGTAGGCGGCGATATCAGCAATGTCTTGTTCGGAGAAACTCTCCGCTTGGGCCTGCATCGTCGGGTGTTTGCGCTTGCCGGTGCGGTATTCACCCAGCGCATTGCGCAGATAGGTTTCCGACTGCCCACCGATCATCGGCACGTGATAGCTGGGGTAGGCGTTTTTATAGCCAGTCAACCCGTGGCAACCCTTGCAGGTGTACACCAGACCCTTGCCGCGGCTGGTATCGCCTGCCAGTACAGTGGCTGCGGGCGTAGCGGCGGCAACCGCTGGGGCTGCAGCAGGTGCTGGGGCGGTGGACTCTTGGGCAGTGACGGCAAATGTCGCAAGCAGCAGGGCAAGGCTTGCGGCAATCGGCAGCGGTCGCATCATCGGGCTGTTCCGGTTGAAAGTCGGTGGATGAAGAGGGTGCCAATAGTCGGCATCCGTTCATAACGAGTATAACGGTGAAATCCGTTCGCCACATATGCGTCTCATCCGCATCCTGGAAGATGAACGCAAAGTGCGGGGCAAAGGATGTTGGATGGCCGGGCATGACCTTCGGCGCATGTAAATGGGTTTTTGTCTGGTGATATACTTGACTACAACACCAGTCAATGACCTGATCCCATGCCCAAGATGCCCACGACCACCGCCGATCGCCCTGGTCGCACGCTCCAGTTTGCCCGTTTGAGCCTGCTGGCCATTGCCTTGGGGCTGGCTACTTTCGGACTTGCCGCCTGCAAGGGGGGCGGTGCCAATGGCCCGGGTGGCAAATTGGATCCCAAGGCCGACAAAGGCCCGGAAGCCGTGCCGGTGGAAGTGGCTACCGCCGGTCAGCGTTCGATCAGTGCCAGCTATAACGGTACTGCCGCACTGGAAGCCCGCGCGGATGCACAAGTGGTATCCAAGACCTCCGGCATCGCTTTGAAGGTGTTGGCCGATGTGGGGCAGCACGTCAGCGCCGGCCAGACCTTGGTCAGTATCGACCGTGACCGTGCGGTGTTGCAGCAGGCGCAGGCCGATGCACAAGTACGCAAGCTGGAAGCCAACTATCGGCGCGCCACCCAGCTGGCCGAGCAAAAGATGGTCAGTGCCAACGATGTGGATCAGCTGCGGTTTGACCTGGACAACGCGCGTGCGCAATTGCGTATGGCCAAGCTGGAACTGGCCTATGGCAATGTGACGGCGCCGATTTCGGGGGTGGTGGCCACCCGCGACATCAAGCCCGGCAATTTCGTGCAGATCAATACGCCGATTTTCACGATTGTGGATACCTCGCGGCTGGAAGCCACCCTGAACGTGCCGGAGCGTGAAATCGAAGTGCTCAAGGCAGGTCAGCCGGTGCAATTGCTGGTGGACGCACTGCCGGGCAAAACCTTTGACGGCAAGATCGACCGTGTTTCGCCGGTAGTCGATGCCGGCAGCGGTACCTTCCGCGTGATCAGTGCATTTGATGGCGGCGGGTTGCTGCAACCGGGCATGTTTGGCCGCATCAAAATTCGCTACGACCAACGCGCTGACGCCTTGGTGATTCCGCGCAATGCCCTGCTGGAAGATGGCAATGCGCCTGCGGTGTTCGTCGTGCACGCAGGCAAGGCCGCACGCGCCACCCTGAAACTGGGCTATGACGATGGCCCGTGGGTGGAAGTGCGCAGTGGCCTGAAGGCCGGCGATCAAGTGGTGGTGGCCGGCAAGTCCGCGCTGCGCGAAGGCAGTGCGGTGAAAGTGTTGGATAGCGCAGCTTCGGCGCAACCGGCGAAGGCCGCGCAATGAGCCCGTCCGACGATCTGCACGATCCGCTGCACCCGCCGGGCGGTGGTTTCAGCTTGGTGGAGTTTGCCACTCGTCGGCGCGTCACCGTTGCCATGATGACGCTGACCTTGGTGCTGTTTGGCTTGATCGCGCTGGGCAGCTTGAAGGTCAATCTGTTGCCCGATCTGAGTTATCCCACCTTGACCGTGCGCACCGACTACCCCGGTGCGGCCCCCTCGGAAGTGGAAACCCTGATCTCGCAGCCGGCGGAAGAGGCGCTGGGCGTGGTCAAGGGCTTGCGCAAACTGAAGTCGGTATCGCGCACCGGACAAAGTGATGTGGTGCTGGAGTTTGCGTGGGGCACCAACATGGATCAGGCCAGCCTGGACGTGCGCGACAAGATGGAGGCGCTGCAATTCCCGCTGGACGCCAAAGCGCCGGTGTTGCTGCGTTTCAATCCGTCCACCCAGCCGATCATGCGTTTGGCGCTATCGCCCAAACAGGCCAGCAGCAGTGCGGATGAGATTCGTCAGTTGATGGAGCTGCGCCGCTACGCGGATGAAGATCTCAAACGCAAACTCGAACCGGTGGCTGGCGTCGCTGCGGTGAAGGTCGGCGGCGGTCTGGAAGATGAAGTGCAGGTGGATGTGGACCAGCGCAAACTGGCGCAACTGGGTCTGACCATCGACAACGTGATCCAGCGCTTGCAGCAGGAAAACGTGAATGTCTCCGGCGGGCGCTTGGAAGAAGGCGCGCAGCGCTATCTGGTGCGCACGGTCAACCAGTTCGCCAATGTCGAGGACATGCGCAACATGCTGCTCACCACGCGTGCGGCAGCCAGCAGCAATAGCGGCACCCAGCAAGCGATGCGGGTGGCTGCGGCCAGCGGCAATGCCAGCGTGATGGCAGCGCTGTCGCAAGGTGGCAGCAGTAATGCCGCCGGGGTCCAAGCCATTCGTTTGAAAGATGTGGCCGAGGTGCGCCAAGGCTACAAGGAACGCGAAGCCATCATCCGTTTGAATGGCCGCGAAACGGTGGAACTGGCGCTGTACAAGGAAGGCGATGCCAATACCGTGGCCACCGCCGATGCGCTGGAAGCAAAGCTCAAGGAAATTCGCGAAAAATTGCCGCGCGGAGTGGAACTGACCACCATTGAAGATCAGTCGATCTTCATCCGCAATGCCATCCACAGCGTGAAATTTGATGGCGTACTGGGCGGCATCCTGTCGATCCTGATCATCTTCCTGTTCCTGCGCGATGGCTGGAGCACGTTCGTGATTTCGTTGTCGCTGCCGGTGTCGATCATCGCCACCTTCTTCATCATGGGGCAGCTGGGCCTGAGCTTGAACGTGATGTCGCTGGGCGGCTTGGCGCTGGCCACCGGGCTGGTGGTGGATGACTCCATCGTGGTGCTGGAGTCCATTGCCAAAGCGCGTGAGCGCGGCCTCGGCATCCTTGAGGCCACCATTGCCGGTACCCGCGAAGTCAGCATGGCGGTGGTCGCGTCCACCTTGACCACGATTGCGGTGTTCCTGCCCTTGGTCTTCGTGCAGGGCATTGCCGGGCAGTTGTTCCGCGACCAAGCCTTGACGGTGGCCATTGCCATTGCGGTTTCGTTGGTGGTGGCAATGACCCTGATCCCGATGCTGAGCTCGCTCAAGGGGCGCGCGCCGATGGGCTTCCCTGACGAGCCGGCGCATCCGCGTTGGCAGGCGCAGAAGACGTGGCAGAAGCCGGTGATGTATGGCGGCCGCGGCGTGGGTGCGCTGTTTCGCTATGGCTTCTTTGCTGTGGCATGGCTGATTGTGCGCATCTGGCGCGGCATTGCGGCAGTCGTCGGCCCCGTGATGCGCAAAGCCAGTGATGTGGCGATGGCCCCCTATGCGCGTGCCGAACGTGGCTATCTGCGCATCCTGCCTGCGGCCTTGTCGCGGCCGGTACCGATCTTGTTGGTAGCCGGCGTCGCATTCGCATTGACGCTGGCGGTTGTGCCGCTGCTGGGTACGGATCTGATTCCGCAGTTGGCACAGGACCGCTTCGAAATGACCGCCAAACTGCCGCCGGGCACGCCGTTGGCGCAGACCGATGCCTTGGTGCGCCAAGTGCAGGCCGCACATGGCAAGGACCCGGGTGCGCGCGTGCTGTATGGCGTGTCCGGCACGGGTACCCGGCTGGATGCCAGCCCTACCGAAAGCGGCGAAAACATCGGCAAGTTGACCGTGGTGATGGACGGCAATCAGCACGAAGGTCCATTGACCGAAGGCCTGCGCAAGACCATGCGCGAGCATCCGGGCGTGCAGGTGGATTTCAGCCGGCCCGAGTTGTTCAGCTTGTCGCCGCCACTGGAAATCGAAGTGGAAGGACAGGATCTGGATGCCATTCGCGATGCCGGCAACAAATTGGCGCGCATGCTGCGTGCCAATGGCCACTACGCCGATGTGAAGTCGACGGTGGAACAGGGCTTTCCTGAAATCCAGATCCGCTTCGATCAGGATCGCGCAGCGGCGCTGGGCTTGACCACGCGCCAGATTGCCGATGCCGTCGTCAATAAGGTCAAAGGCAATGTGGCCACCCGCTACAGCTTCCGCGACCGCAAGATTGATGTGCTGGTGCGTGCCGAAGCAAGCGACCGTGCGTCGGTGGATGACATCCGGCATTTGATCGTGAATTCAAACAAAGGCGCGCCAGTGGAATTGGCTGCAGTGGCCACGGTGACGGCCACCACCGGCCCCAGCGAAATCCATCGTGCCGACCACAAGCGGGTGGCCATCGTCTCGGCCAATCTGCGCGGGATTGACTTGGGCAATGCCATTCGTGAAGTGGACGCGATGGTGGCATCTACTCCGCTGGGGGTGGAGATCGGCATGCAGATTGGCGGCCAGGGCCAGGAGTTGGATGAGTCGATTCGTTCGCTGCTGTTCGCGTTCGCGCTGGCGGTGTTCCTGGTGTATCTGGTGATGGCCTCGCAGTTTGAATCGCTGCTGCACCCGTTCGTGATCTTGTTCACCATCCCGCTGGCGATGGTGGGGGCGGTGGCGGCCTTGTTGCTGACCCGTTCGGTGATTTCGGTAGTGGTGTTCATTGGCTTGATTTTGTTGGTGGGTCTGGTGGTGAAGAACGCCATCATCCTGATCGACAAGGTCAACCAATTGCGCGAAGACGGTGTCGCCAAGCGCGAAGCCCTGGTCGAAGGTGCACGCTCGCGGTTGCGTCCGATCATGATGACCACCTTGTGCGCGGTGTTCGGCTTCCTGCCGCTGGCACTGGCGTTTGGCGATGGCGCGGAAGTGCGCAGCCCGATGGCGGTGACGGTGATCGGTGGCTTGCTGGTCTCCACCTTGCTGACCCTGGTGGTGATCCCGGTGGTGTATGACTTGCTGGATCGCAAGCCCGACGAGTTCTATGCCGAACGTGGCCGGCGTGCGCGCAAGGATGCCGAAGCCGTGGCGAGTGTGCTGTCGCATGAGCATGATCCGTTGAATGGCGGCGCGAAGGGCTGATGCGATGAACATCACCGAGCTGTCCATTCGCCGCCCGGTCACCACCATCATGTTGTTTGTTTCGATGGTGGTGATCGGCTTGATCGCCTCGTTCCGCTTGCCGTTGGAATCGCAGCCGGAAGCCAGCGCGCCGTTCTTCTTCGTGCAGCTGCCCTATCCGGGCTCAACCCCGGAAGAAGTGGAACGCAACCTGGTGCGGCCGATCGAGGAAGCGTTGTCCACCATGTCCGGTATCAAATCGATGAATGCCAATGCCAGCGCCGATGGTGGCGGGGTGTTTGTGCAGTTCAGCGATTGGGGGCGCGACGTGGCGTTGGCGGCCTCGGAGGCGCGTGAGCACATCGACGCGATCCGCGACCAATTGCCGGATGACTTCAAGCGCTATTTCGTGCGGCGCTGGAGCACCGGTGATCAGGAAGCCATCAGCTTGCGCCTGGCCAGCAATGAAAACCTGAGTGCGCGAGGTGAGTTGATCGACCAAAGCATCAAGCGCCGCTTGGAGCGTTTGCCGGGCGTGGCGCGGATCGAGGTGGAAGGCGTGCCGGTGCAGGAAGTGGTGGTGGCCATCGAGCCCGACCGCTTGACCGCCAACGGCGTGGTGCTGAACGAATTGGTCAGCCGCTTGCAGTCGGCCAATTTTTCGGTATCAGCGGGTGAAATTACCGACAGCGGCCGCCGGTTGCGCATCCAGCCCAAAGGCGAGATGACCGATCTGGAACAGTTGCGGCAGTTGCCCATCAATACCCGTGGCGTGCGCCTGGGTGATATTGCCGAAGTCGCCCTGCAATCGCAGCGGATGAACTATGTGCGGCAAATTGATGGCCGCCCCAGCGTGGGCGTGGACATCTACAAAGAGCGCGCTGCCAATCTGGTGGATCTGTCAAGGGCGGTGCAAGCCGAACTGGAATTGCTCAAGCAAGACCCGGCGCTGAAGGGCGTCAACATCACGGTGGTGGATGACCAGGGTGAGCAAGTTATCAGCTCGCTGTCGGCGCTGGCCGAGGCCGGTGGGATTGGCTTGTTGCTCTCCATCGCGGTGCTGTATTTCTTCCTGCGCCATTGGCCATCCACCTTGATGGTGACGCTGGCCATCCCGATCTGTTTCATCATGACGCTTGGCTTCATGTACTTCGCCGGGATCACCCTCAATATCCTGTCGATGATGGGTTTGCTGCTGGCGGTGGGCATGCTGGTGGACAACGCCGTGGTGGTGGTGGAAAGCATTTATCAGGAGCGCGAAAAATACCCGGGCCAGCCGCGTTTGGCATCGGTGATCGGCACCCGGCATGTGGCCATCGCACTGTCCGCCGGCACCTTGTGCCACTGCATCGTGTTCCTGCCGATGATGTTCGGCGAAAAGAACATGCTGACCATTTTCCTTGCGCAATTGGCGGTCACGATTTCGGTGTCGTTGCTGGCCTCGTGGCTGGTGGCGATCAGCCTGATTCCGATGCTGTCGGCGCGCATGAAAACCCCGCCGGCTGTGAAATCCCCTTTCATCACCCGCCTGCAAACACGCTATGCCAAGGTGCTGCGTTGGAGCTTGGAGCATCGCGGCTGGAGCGTGACTGGCATCGTGCTGATCATTGCGCTGAGCTTCATCCCGATCCAGATGAGCAAGGGCGATTCGGGCAACGACGAAGATCCCACCAAGGTCGGCATCTTCTACCAATGGCAGGGCTCGTACTCGAAAGAGGAAATGGGCAAGGTCGTGGCTGACGTGGAAAAATACATCAACGCCAACCGCAAGCGTTTCGAGGTCAAGCAGGTGTATTCGCGCTATGCCGAACAGGGCTGGGCGATGACCCAGGTCGAGCTGACGGTCAAGGACCCCATCAAGGCCAAGGCGATCCAGGACAAGATTCGCGAAGGCCTGCCGAAATCTGCGCGCGCCAATATCGGGCTTGGCCGGCAAGGCGGCATGGGCGGCGGCAGCGACCAGAGCATTTCATTCAGTCTGACCGGCGATTCCACCCAGATACTGAAGACCCTCGCCGACGACATCCTGCCGATTCTGGGCAAGGGCAAATCGCTGCGCGATGTGCGCATCGATACCGGCGATGCCAACAGCGAGCTGGCGGTTCACGTCAATCGCGAGCGTGCCGCGGCTTACGGGTTCTCCGCGCAACAGGTGGCGCAGTTTGTGGGCATGGCGCTGCGTGGTGCCAGCCTGCGCGAGTTCCAGCGCGGCGAGGTGGAAATTCCGGTCAGTGTGCGCTTCAAGGGCGCCGAAAATTACGGGCCGTCCGAGCTGCAATCATTCACTGTCAGCACCGCCGATGGCCGCAACGTACCGTTGCTGGCGATGGTGGATGTGGGTTTCCAGGCCTCTGCCAACACCATCCAGCGCATGAACCGGCAGACCATGCTGAAGGTGCAGGCCAGCCTTGCACCCGGGGCCAGCATGGAAAATGCGAAGCAGGAAATCGAGTCCACCCTCAAGCGTATCGATTTTCCGCCCGGCTATGGCTACACCTTCGAGGGTGGCGGCTTTGGCATGAACATGGACATGAACAAGCAGATGCTGCGCAATGTCGGCATCGCGCTGATCCTGATGTTCGTGGTGATGGCGGCGGTGTTTGAGTCGCTGCTGTTCCCGCTGGCGATCATGAGCTGCGTGGTGTTTTCGATCTTCGGTGTGTACTGGGCGCTGTGGCTCACCGGCACCCCGTTCAACATCATGGCCTTCATCGGTATCCTGGTGCTGATGGGTGTGGTGGTGAACAACGGCATCGTGATGATCGAACACATCAATAACCTGCGCCGGCGCGGCATGAACCGGACTGATGCACTGGTGGAAGGCAGTCGTGAACGTCTGCGCCCGATCATGATGACCATGGGCACGGCGATTCTGGCAATGGTGCCGATTGCACTCTCCAGCACCCAAGTGGCGGGTGATGGCCCACCGTACTACCCGATGGCGCGCGCCATCGCCGGTGGTTTGGCATTCTCGACCGTGGTCAGTCTGCTGTTTCTGCCCACCATCTACGCGATGCTGGACGATCTGCGCAGCGGCAGCTCACACCTGATCGCCCGCGCACGGATGACGCGGGCGCAGCGCAGCGCGGTGGCCACATGACCGCAGTGGCCCAGCCCAGTCTGCGTGCACAGGGCCGGGTGGCAGGGGTGCTGTATCTGATGGTGGTGTTGAGCGGCATGTTTTGTCTGGCGTGGGTGCCCGCGCAGTTGGGTTCTGGCATTGCCGGTGCGGCAGCGCATGCAGGTTTGTTTCGTGCAGGGATTGCCGCGTTTTTGCTCATGCAAATCGCGTTTCTGCTACTGCCTCTTGCGCTGTACCGCGTACTGGGCGATGTGGATCGTTCTGCGGCAATGCTGATGGTGGTATTGGCAACCGTCAGTGTGCCCATTGGTTTGGTTGCCGTGAGCCATCGTATCGACGCTTTGCCGCTGCTGCATGATGCAACAGTGAATGTGTCTGGCGCCGTGGAAGCTGCGTTTGCGCTGTGCATCCAACAGTATCGAACAGGCCTGCGTCTGGCCAGTTTGTTCTGGGGCCTGTGGCTATTGCCGTTCGGATGGCTGGTGTTGCGTTCGGCGCGCTTGCCCCGCGTACTCGGAGTGCTTTTGCTACTGGGTGGGCTTGGCTACGTGGTGCAGGTGTTCGGCAGCTTGGTGCCGGGGTTTGCAGATACGGCGTTATCCAATTACGTCACCTTGCCAGCGGCACTCGGGGAAATCGGCAGCGCGCTGTGGCTGCTGGTGATGGGGGTACCGGCGCCGGTATCCAACGGCAATGCCCCGCACTCCATTGCCAAAGCGTGATCCCCCTATGCCGTCAACAACGCCAACAAGCTTTCTGACCAATCCGCCATTGCCGCAACGACTGAAGCTTGCAGCGGCATGGGCAAGCTTGGCATTTTACTATTTGTATGGCGGCTACCTGGGGGGCCGTGCAAGCCAAACAGATCGAACCGGCTTCCTCGATAACAACAACGCCACGCCCGGTTATCAATAGGCGTGGCGTTGTTGCGGGTGCGGGGCCTTCACTGCGGATCACAGCGCTTCAAAAATCCCCGCCGCACCCATGCCGGTGCCGATGCACATGGTCACCATGCCGTATTTTTGTTGACGACGGCGCAGGCCATGGACGAGGGTGGCGGTGCGCACCGCGCCGGTGGCACCCAGCGGGTGGCCCAGTGCAATCGCGCCGCCCAGTGGGTTGACCTTGGCCGGGTCCAGACCGCAGTCGTGGATCACTGCCAGTGATTGCGCGGCGAAGGCTTCATTGAGCTCGATCCAATCCAGTTGGTCCTGGGTCAATCCGGCCTGCTTGAGCGCTTTGGGGATGGCGGCAATCGGGCCGATGCCCATCACTTCCGGGCGCACGCCGGCCACGCTGAAGCTGACGAAACGGGCCAGCGGGGTCAGGCCGTAATCCTTGATCGCCTGTGCCGAAGCCAGCAGCACTGCGCCTGCACCATCGCTCATTTGCGAAGAATTGCCGGCTGTCACGGTGCCGCCAAACTGGCCATTGCGAAACACCGGGCGCAGTTTTGCCAAGCCTTCCGCGCTGGTGTCGGCGCGTGGGCCTTCATCGTGCTCGGCCAATGTGTTGCGGGTCAGGATGCGACGGCCATCGGCCAGATCCGGCTGGTGCGAGACGATTTCGTATGGACTGATTTCGTCCTTGAATTCACCGGCTGCCTGCGCCGCCAAGGCTTTCTGATGCGAGGCTGCGGCGAAGGCGTCTTGCGCCTCGCGGCTCACCTTCCATTCCTCGGCCACTTTCTCGGCGGTGATGCCCATGCCATAGGCAATATTGATGTGGTCGTTGTCGAATACGCTGGGCGCCATTGCAATCTTGTTGCCCATCATCGGCACCATGCTCATCGACTCGGTGCCGCCGGCTAGCATCAAATCGGCATTACCCAGCCGGATCTGGTCGGCCGCCAATGCCACGGCCTGCAAGCCGGAGGAGCAAAAGCGGTTGATGGTTTGCGCCGCAATGGTATTGGGCAAGCCGGCCAGCAACAGGCCGATGCGCGCCACGTTCATGCCTTGCTCGGCTTCCGGCATGGCGCAGCCGATGATGGCGTCGTCGATGCGATTGACGTCAACGCCGGGGGCCTGCGCGATCACGCTGCGCAGCACATGCGCCAGCATGTCGTCGGGGCGGGTATTGCGGAACATGCCTTTGGGCGCCTTGCCCACCGGGGTGCGGGTGGCGGCGACGATATAGGCGTCTTGGATGTGCTTGGTCATTTGAATGACTCCGAAAATTTGGTTTTCCTTCTCCCCCGCCTTGCGGGGGAGAAGGTGCCGAAGGCGGATGAGGGGGGAGCGAGGATCAATTCCGCAACGGCTTGCCGGTCTTCAACATATGGCCAATCCGCGCCTGGGTTTTTTCCTGCTGTGCCAGCTCGACAAAGTGCGTGCGCTCCAGCGTGAGCAGCCATTCCTCGTCCACCAATGCGCCGCGGTCCAGCTTGCCGCCGCACAGGATCGTGGCAATGCGTTCGGCAATTTCATTGTCGTAAGGGCTGATGAAGCGGCCTTCCAGCATATTGACCAGCAGCATCTTGAAGGTGGCGATGCCCACATCGCCGGCCACTGCAATCCGGTGCGCCGGCAGCGGCGGGCGATAACCGGCTTCGGCCAATGCGCGCGCTTCGGCCTTGGCGATATGCAGCAGCTCGTGCGCATGGAACACGATCTTGTCATCGGCACGCAGCAGGCCCAATTCCTTGGCATTGAGCGCCGAGGTGGACACTTTGGCCATCGCGATGGTTTCAAACACTTTCTTCAATTCGGCAAACACATCGCCACCAGTGGCGTGTTGCGAGGCACGCGTAGCCAGCTCTTTCAGCCCGCCACCGGCCGGCAGCAGGCCCACACCGGCTTCCACCAGGCCGATATAACTTTCCAGGTGCGCCACGGTGCGCGCGCTGTGCATCTGGAATTCGCAGCCGCCACCGAGTGCCAAACCACGCACCGCCGACACCACCGGCACCTGTGCGTACTTGATGCACTGGCTGGTGCGCTGGAAGTTTTCCACCATCGCGGTGAATGCGTCCAGTTGGCCCGCCTGCAACGCGCCCAGTGCGCCGGCCAAGTCTGCGCCGGCCGAGAACACCTCACCTTGCTGCCAAATCACCACGCCATCGAACTGCTGTTCGGCCAGCGCAATGGCCTGCTGAATACCGTCCAGCACTGCGCCGGAAACGGTGTTCATTTTGGTTTTGAACGAAATCACGCCGATGCCGTCACCGTCGTGCCACAGGCGCACGCCGTCGTTCTCGAATACGGTGTTGCCCGGCGCAAAACGCTCGCCCAACACCGGGTCGGGGAAGCGCTGGCGCTGATACACGGGCAGGGCCGAGCGCGGCACCATGGCATTGCGTGCGGGGCTGTAGCTGCCTTCGGCACTGTGCACGCCCGTGCGGCCATCCTGCACCCATGCCGGCAGCGGCGCTTGGCTCATGCTCTTGCCTGCGGCAATGTCGTCATTGATCCACTGCGCAATCTGTTGCCAACCGGCGGCCTGCCAGGTTTCAAACGGGCCCAGCTTCCAGCCGTAGCCCCAGCGAATGGCGAAATCCACATCGCGTGCGGTGTCGGCAATATCGGCCAGATGGCAGGCGCTGTAATGGAATAAATCGCGGAAGCAGGCCCACAAGAATTGCGCTTGCGGGTGCGCAGATTCACGCAATTTCGCGAATTTTTCCGCCGGGTTTTTCAGTTTCAAAATCTCGACCACTTCCGGCGCAGCGGCGCGGTCGGCAATCCGGTAGTCCTGTTTTTCCAGATCCAGCACGACGATGTCTTTGCTGACTTTGCGGAAGATGCCGGCACCGGTTTTCTGACCCAACGCGCCCTTGCCGATCAATGCCTGCAACCACGCCGGCGATGCGAAATAGGCGTGCCATGGATCGGCGGGCAGGGTATCGGCCATGGTCTTGATGACGTGCGCCATGGTGTCCAATCCCACCACGTCGGAGGTGCGATACGTGGCCGACTTCGGCCGGCCCAGCAGCGGGCCGGTCAGTGCATCCACTTCATCGAATCCCAGCCCAAAGGCATGGGTGTGGTGGATCACCGACAAAATCGAGAACACGCCGATGCGGTTGCCGATGAAGTTGGGGGTGTCTTTGGCAATCACCACGCCCTTGCCCAGCGCGGTGGTGAGGAAGGTTTCCAAGCCTTGCAGCACGGCCGGGTCGGTGGTGTTGGCCGGAATCAACTCGGCCAGATGCATGTAGCGCGGCGGATTGAAGAAATGCACGCCGCAGAACCGATGGCGCAATTCTTCCGGCAAGACCGACGCCAGGGCATTGATGCCAAGGCCCGAGGTGTTGGAGGCCAGCACGGTATGCGCGGGCACGAATGCCGCGATCTTTTTGTACAGGTCCTGCTTCCAATCCATGCGCTCGGCGATGGCTTCGATGATCAGGTCGCAGGTCTTGAGCTGCTCCAGACCGGTTTCGTAATTGGCTGGGGTAATCGCCTCGGCCAAGCCTTTGCCGGCCAGCGGCGCCGGCGACAGCTTGGCCAGATTGGCAATGGCTTTTTGCACGACGCCGTTCGGGTCGCCGTCCTTGGCCGGCAAGTCGAACAGCACCGTATCCACACCGGCATTGGTCAGGTGCGCGGCAATTTGCGCGCCCATCACACCCGCACCCAAGACGGCGGCGCGGCGTACAAGCATTTTCTGGGACATGAGCATCAACTCCTGGACAGATCAAGAAGCGTCGGCGTGGAAGCCGGCAACGGCAAAACGAATCAGCGCTTTGGCAGCGCGCTGGCGATGGGTGGCATCGGACACCCCGGCGGGGCGTTTGATCAGGCCAAAATCGGCCATCGCATAGGTCAATGCACCGGACAAAAAATCCAGCCGGCGGTACAGCTCTTCTTTGCTCAACTCCGGCACGCAAGCGTGGATGGCCTTGGCGAAGGCGCGTGGGACATGGCCGTACTGGTCGGACAAAAACTTGCGCAAGCCGGCATTGCTCTCGGCATAGGCCCGTGCGATCACGCGGATGAACGCGCCACCACCGTGGCGGTCTTGCGCCATCGCCAGTGCCGGCTCCACGAACGCCGCCAAGATCGGTTCCAGCTTGCCGGGTACGGTATCGATGGCTTGCTGCAAGGCGGCAATACGCTGCGCGCTCATCTCGTCCATGCGCCGGCGGAACACCTCGTTGATGAGGTTGTCTTTGCTGCCGAAGTGGTAATTGACCGCCGCGATATTGACGTCGGCGCGGCTGGTCACCTGCCGCAGCGAAGTTGAAGCGAACCCTTGCTGGGCGAACAAATCCTCCGCCGCGTGCAGGATTCTGTCTTTGGTCGAAAAGTGTTGCAGGCTCATGCAGGCTCCACATCGAATCAAACGCTTGTTTGAGATTATGCCGTACGCATGCGTATGTCAACCGGTGCAGCCCCATAACGCCCCCGGATTTCCTGCAATCAGGTGCAAAAGCAATGGATTCGCCAGCGATGGGGGTGGGTGCATGCTGTCAATCACTGGTGCCAATGCGGGGCAGGTGCTGCAAGTGGTTGCCACAGCGTGCGCTAGCCCGGTTTGGCAATGTCCTGTCGGTCATAATGCACACATGAGCATCCAGGATTTCCTCGTCGCCATCCCCGCCCGTTATGCCGCATCGCGCTTGCCGGGCAAGCCGCTGCGCTTGATTGGCGGCGAACCGATGGTGTTGCACGTAGCGAGGCGTGCGCTTGCCGCCGGTGCGCGTGCCGTGTGGGTCGCCACGGATGACGCCCGTATTGCCGAGGCATTGCAAGACAGCGGTGTGCAAGTGGCGATGACTTCGCCGGATCACGCCTCCGGTACTGATCGGCTGGCCGAATGTGCACGCATCGCGGGTTGGCCGGATGATGCCATCGTGGTCAATCTGCAGGGTGATGAGCCGTTTGCACCCGCCGATGGCATTGCCTGCGTGGCGCGTACGGTGGCGGATAGCGGTGCAGGGATCGCCACGTTGGCCGCACCGATTGCCGATATCGACACGTTGCTGGATCCCAACGTGGTGAAAGTGGTACGTGCCAGTCACGGTGATGCCCTGTATTTCAGTCGTGCGCCGATTCCGTACCCGCGCGATGCGTTTGCACACGATCGCAGCGTGATGCCGCAAGGCCAATGGCTGCGGCATATCGGCATTTACGGCTATCGGGTCTCGGCCCTGCGTGCATTTGCCGCGCTGCCAGCCGGCGCGCTAGAACGTACCGAATCGCTGGAGCAGTTGCGTGCATTGCAAGCCGGCTGGCGAATTGCGGTGGCTTTGGCCCCGTCAGCCTTCCCGCCGGGGGTAGATACCGCCGAGGATTTGGCGCGCGCCGAACGTATTTTCATGGAGCAAAACTCCAAGGAGCGCACGTGACTAAGCCATTTTCCATTCTCATGGTGTGCCTGGGCAATATTTGCCGCTCACCCACCGCCGAAGGTGTGTTGCGCGCCCAGTTGGCGCAGGCGGGGCTGGCCGATTTGGTGCACGTGGATTCAGTGGGGACTGGCGATTCGCATGTGGGACAAGCCCCGGATTCGCGCGCCATTGCCTGTGCCAACAAGCACGGAGTGGATATTTCCATGCTGCGCGCACGTCGGCTGACGCTGGAGGATTTTGATGCATTCGATGTGTTGCTGTGTGCCGACCGCACGATCTTGCACGATGCACGCATCCGCAAACCACGCACCTCGCACGCGCAGGTGGAGTTGCTGCTGGAATGGGCGGGGATGGGGAAGAAAGATGTGCCCGATCCGTACTATGGCAGTGCGCGCGATTTCGAACATGCGTTCAAGCTGATCGAGAACGCAGCCACCGCGATTGTTGAGCGGGTGCGGGAACGGCGCTTCTGAGTGGGTGACTGGAGCGTGCATTTGCATAGGAATCTGCAGTGTCGATGAGCCAGCACACGCCCGATGCGGCTGTGTTTGATGGCCGCGCGTTTGCGGCATCATTGCCATTGGTGCCGGGTGTGTACCGCATGCTCGACGCTGACGATGCGGTGTTGTACGTCGGCAAGGCGCGGGCGTTGCGCAATCGCGTGAGCAGTTATTTCAATGCCACGCCCAAGGTCGCACGCATCATGGCGATGTTGGCGCAGGTGGCGCGGATGGAGGTCACTGTCACCCGCAGCGAAGCCGATGCCTTGTTGCTGGAGAACCAGCTCATCAAATCGCTGAAGCCACGCTACAACGTGTTGCTGCGGGATGACAAAAGCTACCCTTATATCCTGCTGACCAAGGATGCCTCGCCACGGATAGGTCTGCATCGCGGCCCGCGGTCGGTGCCGGGGCGTTACTTTGGCCCGTACCCCAGCACCGGTGCCGTGCGCGATACCTTGAACATGATGCAGAAATTGTTTCGCCTGCGCAGTTGCGAAGATAGCGTGTTCAACAATCGCAGCCGGCCTTGCCTGCAATATCAGATTGGGCGCTGCAGCGCGCCCTGTGTGGACTTGATCAAGCCTGACGACTATGCCGAATCGGTTCGCCGTGCGACATTGTTTTTGGAAGGCCGCAGCGATGCGCTGACCGGCGAGCTGGAATTGGCGATGCAGGCGGCAAGCGAACAATTGGAGTTCGAGCAGGCCGCACGTTTGCGTGATCTGATTGCCGGCATTCGCAAGTTGCAGGTGCGCCAGTTCGTGGATGGCCGCAGCGCTGATCTGGATGTGCTGGCTGTGGCGCAACAGGGCGCAATGGCCTGTGTCCTGTTGCTGGCATTTCGTGATGGTCGCAATTTGGGAACCCGCGCGTTCTTTCCGAAAACCAATGGCGAAGAGAATGCGCTTGAGGTATTGGCAGCATTCGTATCGCAGTATTACGCGGAACAGTCACCGCCCAGCGAGATCGTGCTGGAGCACGACATTCCCGAGCGTGGTTTGATCGAGCAGGCTCTGTGCGAACACGCGGGTCGCAAGATCGAGTTGCGCTTCAACGTGCGCGGCGAGCGCGCCGCACA
>DAORUL010000024.1:0-20040 GCA_035433165.1 Thermomonas sp.
AGACCTTGCCCGCAAGACCTACTCCATCCCGCATTGGTCGGATGGGTATTTCGATGTCGATGCGCAGGGCCGGATTGCGGTGCGTCCGCAGCGGGAAGGGCCAACCATTGCCTTGCCCGAGGTGGTGGATACGGCGATGGCGCAGGGCGCGAAGTTGCCGATGCTGGTGCGCTTTCCGGACATCCTGGGTGACCGGCTGCACAAACTGCAGGCGGCGTTCGCGCAGGCGCAGACAGATTGGGGGTACACCGGCGGCTACACCGCGATCTACCCGATCAAGGTCAACCAGCACGCTGGCGTGGCCGGCACCTTGGCCAGCCATCGCGGCGAAGGCTTTGGCTTGGAAGCCGGCAGCAAGCCGGAACTGATGGCGGTGCTGGCACTGTCGCGCCCGGGCGGCACGATTGTGTGCAATGGCTACAAAGACCGCGAATACATTCGCCTGGCGCTGATCGGGCGCAAGCTGGGGCTGCAAACGTTCATCGTGATCGAGAAACCCTCCGAGCTGAAATTGGCGCTGGAAGAGGCGGAAAAACTCGGCATCCAACCCGGGTTAGGCGTGCGCATGCGGTTGACCTCGCTGGGCGCAGGCAAGTGGCAGAACAGCGGCGGCGACAAGGCCAAGTTCGGCCTCGATCCGCGCCAGTTGCTCACCCTGTGGAAAGAGCTGCGCGATGCCGGCATGGGCGATTGCCTGAAGCTGCTGCACTTCCATATGGGCAGCCAGATTTCCAACGTGCGCGATATCGCCGCCGGCATGCGCGAAGCCACCCGCTACTTTGTGGAGCTGACCAAACTGGGTGCGAACATTTCGCATGTCGATGTCGGTGGCGGGCTGGGTGTCGATTACGAAGGCACGCGTTCGCGCAGCTACAACTCGGTCAATTACGGCATCCCGCATTACGCCTCCAGCATCGTGCAGCCGCTGGCCGAAGCCTGCGCCCGCGAAGGCCTGGCACCGCCGCGCATCCTCACCGAATGCGGACGTGCAATGACCGCCCACCACGCCTTGCTGGTGACCAATGTCAGCGAAGTGGAGCGTGCACCGGAAGGCCGCGTGCCGGATGTGCATGCCGATGAATCGCAGCCGGTGCGGCAATTGCGTGAGCTGCACGACGAAATGGCGCAGCGCCCGGCGGTGGAAGTGTTTCATGAAGCCACCCAGGCGCATGCCGAGGGCCTCAGCCTGTATGCGCTTGGGCAATTGGATTTGACCCAGCGTGCGCGGATTGACGATCTGTTCTACGCCATCGCGCATGCGGTCAAGGCGCGCCTGACCTACGACGAAAAGAGCCACCGCGATTTGCTGGATGAACTCAACGAGCGCCTGGTCGACAAGTACTTCGTCAACTTCAGCGTGTTCGAATCGATGCCCGATGTGTGGGCGATCGATCAGGTGTTCCCCATCGTGCCGATCGAGCGTCTGGATGAGGCGCCCACCCGGCGCGGCATCATCGCCGACATGACCTGCGACTCCGACGGCAAGATCGACACCTATGTCGAAAACGAAGACCTCGACAGCTCGCTGCCGCTGCACGAACCGCGCCCCGGCGAACGCTACCGGATTGGCTTCTTCCTGGTCGGCGCGTATCAGGAAGTGTTGGGCGATATCCACAACCTGTTTGGCGACACCGACGCCATCGAGGTCAAGGCCAGCGGCGACAGCTTTGCCATCAGCCAGCAGCGCCGTGGCGACACCACCGATGTGATGCTGGATTATGTGGGCTACAAACTCGACGACCTGCGCCGCTGCTACCGCGCACTGGTGACATCGGCCGACCTCGGCAACGCCGAAAGCGAGCGCCTGAACGAAGCGCTGGAACGCGGACTCACCGCCTACACTTATCTGGATGATGCGCCGCTGTGAGTGACCGCCAGCGCGGCGAGCATCTGCCGGGTCTGGATCTGTTGCGCGCCATTGCGGTGCTGTGGACGATGCAGTTCCACAGCTTCATCGTCGGCGGATTGGGGCCGGACTGGATGTGGCTGCAACGCTACGGCTGGATGGGTGTGGACCTGTTTTTCGTGCTCAGCGGTTTTCTGATCGGCGGGCAAGTGCTGCGACCGTTGGCGCAGGGCGTGCGGCCCTCGTTGCGCACGTTTTACCTGAAGCGTGCGTTCCGCATTCTTCCCGTGTTCTGGGTAGTGCTGGCGGTGTATCTGCTATGGCCGGGGTTTCGTGAAGCGCCGGGCATCGAGCCGTGGTGGAAGTTCGCGCTGTTCATCGTCAATCTGGATATTGATTACGCCGCCAATGCCGCGTTTTCGCATGCGTGGTCGCTATGCGTGGAGGAGCATTTTTATCTGCTGTTTCCCGCGCTGGCATTGCTACTTACGCGCAAACCCTCGGCGATGAAATTCTGGGTGGTGTGTGGTGCGGTGTTGTTGGGCGGTATCGCGCTGCGTGCCGGCATCTGGTTGCATGACGATGCCTTGCAGCCGTCGCGGAATTGGTTCGTCGAGGATATTTACTACCCCACCTGGAACCGTCTCGATGGCCTGTTGCTGGGGGTGATGCTGGCGGCATGGCAGGCGTATCGGCCGGCAGCCTGGGCGCGTGCGGCCAAGCACGCCAATCTGTTCGCACTGGCCGGTGTGCTGGTGCTGGCGCTGGCGTTCTGGCTGTTCCGTGACCGCGTGGGCCTGCTGGGCAACAGCATCGGCTGGCCGGTGTTGTCGCTGGCGCTGGCGTTGCTGGTGTTTGCCGGTGCGCAGCCGCAGGGTGTGCTGGGTGCGCGGGCATTGCCGGGGGCAGGTTGGATCGCGGCGGTTTCGTACAGTCTCTACCTTGTCCACAAGCCGATCTACGGGCTTGTGCAGGCGCATTGGGGTGCTGTGCTGGAAGGCCGCGGCGTGGTGGCGTGGCTGGTGTATGGCGCGGCCTCACTTGCCGCGGCGGCAGTGCTGCATTACCTCATCGAGCGCCCGTGCCTGCGTTTGCGCGGGCGGTTTTTGCAGCACGCCTGAACTCAACTTGGGCGGGACAGGACCGCTTCCAAAATGGGTTTGGCCCAAGCGGGGGTGTTGCTCAGGGTTTGGACGTCGGTTGGAAACGCGATGCTGCCTGCTTCCATTTGCAGCAGCAGGCGCGGATTGGGCATCGGTTGACCGATGATGGCATCAACACTGTTGTCGTACACCTGCAATTGGCTCAGGTACGGCAGCAGTGCAATCAGGTTCCTGCGCGAGGACTCGAAGCGCTCGCGGACCTTGGCTTCGGGAATGTTATGGCCGCCCCGCGAAACGCGCAGCTGGATGCGGGCGAGATGGTGCTCCGGCGACCCCAGTCCGGTGAACCACATCAGGACAGCGTGAGTCTTGCTGGCCTCGCTTAATTTGGCAGCAATCGTATTGCCGCCGAGTGTCGTTTCGAATGCATAATCGGTGCCGCCCGCAATCGCCGCATCCAATTGGCGGACACCTGCCTGCCATGCCGCTGCATTGGCCTCGGCGAGGGGTGCGCCGCTGGCTTCGATCAGTTGCCGGGTGAAGGTGTCCGGATTGAACCAGGTCAGCCCCGCCTGTGTGAGTTCGCGTTCACCCGCGGTGCTCTTGCCTGCGCCGTTGACGCCGGCCAGCACAAAAATCACCGGACGTGCCACGGTTTAGAACTCGTTGCCGGTGAACGTTTTGCCGTCAAAATCAATGGGCCGGCGCAGGATGCCGCGCAACGTGTCGCGTGCTTCCTGGGTTTGCAGCACCTTCAGGCGCTCATCGAACTGGCGGCTCAACACGTCCAGGGCGGCCTGCTTGCGGGCGCGGGTTTCGAGGGCTTCCTGAAGCAGATCGTCATAGTCTTCGGCGGACAGCACAACCGCTTCCGGGCGCCCGTGATTGGTGACCACCACCTTGCCGCTACGCGCCACCACCTTCATCACGCCGCGCCAGCCCAGCTTCTTCACGGCGGAAGCCGGGGTTTGCGGCAGGGTGTCCAGGGTATTGAGTGCGGCAACGGCCATGGCGGCTTCCAATGAACTGCAATGTGGCCAATATACCCTTTTTACCCAAAATAGCCTGAATGGGAAAAATGGGAAGAATCAGCCTTCCCGGTGCACCTGAAAGCCGGCAAACGACTGCGAGGTGGGCATCAACTCGATGCGATTGATGTTCAGGTGCGGCGGTTGGTTGGCCACCCAGAAGATGGTGTCGGCGATGTCCTCGGCGGTCATCGGATTGGCGCCGCCATAGAGCTTGTCGGAGGCGGCCTGGTCGCCGTGGGTGCGCACCACGGTGAACTCGGTTTCGGCCATCCCCGGCTCGATCACTGTCACACGCACGCCGGTGCCGTGCAGGTCGGCGCGCAGCCCCAGCGAGAACTGACTGACGAAGGCCTTGCTGCCACCGTAGGCATTGCCGCCGGTGTAGGGATACGTGGCGGCGGTGGAGCTGATATTGATGATGGCGCCTTTGCGCGCGATCAGCGTGGGCAGCAGCGCGTGGGTCAGGGTCACCAGGGCCGTCACGTTGGTGTCGATCATGGTGGTCCAGTCCGACAGCAGCGCGTCCTGTGCCGGCTTGGTGCCCTGCGCAAGGCCGGCATTGTTGATCAACAGATCGATGGTGCGGAAGCGCTCCGGCAATGCGGCCAGCGCGGCGCGCATGGCGGCTTCATCACGGATGTCGAAGCAGGCCGGGTGCAGGGCGTCGCCGAGTTCGGCACGCAATGCGTCAAGCCGGTCCGCGCGGCGGCCGGTGGCGATGACTTGCCAGCCGGCGGCGATGAAGCGGCGCGCGCTGGCGCGGCCAAAGCCGGCGGTGGCGCCGGTGATCAGGACGGTACGGGGGGTGTGAGTGTTCATGCCGCCATTGTAGGCGGCAAGCCTCAGTGGGTCTTCACGGCCATCGCCTGCAGGCCGCCACCGGCCAACTTGGCTTTGGCATCGGCCAGTTCAGACGCACTGCCGTACGGCCCCATGCGCACGCGATACACGGTTTTATCGCCAATCTGCGCCGATTCCACACGTGCATTCAGGCCCAGCATGGCGATCTTGGCTTTTACGGTTTCGGCATCGCCGGATGCGCCAAATGCCCCCGCTTGCAGCAGGTAATTGGCTGATGCCGGCGCGGATTTGGTGGCGTCGGTGTTGCCGGAATCGGGCTTGGGCGTGGCTGCGGCGCTGTCATTTCTGGGTGCAGCCGGGTTGGTGCCGGGGGTGGCGGCTGGAGTTTCGTTGATCGGAGCCGGCAGGCTAGGTGTGGTCGTGCTGGCCGTCGCGGCGTTGGTGGCGGCAGTGGCGGCCAGTTTTTGTGCACGGGCGTGCGCCTCGGCTTCGGCCTTGGCGCTGGCAGCCAACTCGGCATCACTCATCTGCACGCCTTCGCCGGGCAGCAGGGTGTAGAAGTCGTACTGGGTGGGTTTGGGCTTGGCGGGTTCGGCCGGGGCTTGCGTGGCCACATCCGGGGCGATGGCGGTGTTGTCTTCATTGACGGCCGCCGGTAGCGCATCGGGGTTGGGTTTGGGGCCGATGCGCAGGAAATCATTGCTGCCGTCGTGCTTGAGCAAGCGTGGCACCAAAAGCACCGCAAGCAGGGTGACTACAATGCCCATGACCAGCCATGCCCAACCGGGCAGGCCGCTGGAGCCACTGCGCTTGGCCTGGGATTTTCCGCGACGTGCTGCCATTACCGGTTCCTCGCTTTCACATCGACTCCGGGGCGGACACGCCCAGCAGATCCAAGCCATTGGCCAGCACTTGCCGGGTGGCCAGGGCAAGGCTCAGGCGCGCATCGCGCAGCGCGGCATCCTCCACCAGCACGGGCGATGCGTGATACCAGCCGTGGAAGGCATTGGCCAGTTCGCGCAGATATTGCGCGATGAGGTGCGGTTCCAGTGTCGTCCCTGCGGCTTCGATGACTTCGCCAGCGCGCGAAAGTTCGCGCAGCAGTTCCTGCGCCGGCGCATCGTCGAGATGATGCAAAGACGCCGCCCCGTGGCTGGCATCAAACGCAAAGCCCTTCTCACCCGCTTGCCGCAGCAAGCTGCACACGCGGGCATGTGCGTACTGCACATAGAACACCGGATTGTCATTCGATTGCGAACGCGCCAGATCAATATCGAAAGTGAGCTGGGAATCCGGCTTGCGCGCAATCAGGAACCAGCGCACCGCATCGGCGCTGGTTTCTTCGATCAAATCGCGCAGGGTCAGGTAGCTGCCGGCGCGCTTGGAGAGTTTGACCTCTTCGCCACCGCGCATCACCGTCACCATCTGGTGCAGCACGTAGTCGGGATAGCCGGGGGGGATGCCGCAGTCGAGTGCTTGCAAGCCCGCTTTCACCCGCGCCAGCGAGCCGTGGTGGTCGGCGCCCAGTTCGGTGACGGCGCGCTGGTAGCCACGTTGCCATTTGGACAGGTGGTAGGCCACGTCCGGCACGAAGTAGGTGTACGTGCCGTCGGACTTGCGCATCACCCGGTCCTTGTCGTCGCCAAAGTCGGTGCTGCGCAGCCACAGCGCGCCGCCTTCTTCAAAGGTGTGGCCTTTGGCGATCAGCGCGTGCACGGTCTCTTCCACCTTGCCGTCGGCATACAGCGACGATTCGAGGAAGTAGCGGTCGAACGACACCCCAAACGCCGCAAGATCGGCATTTTGTTCGCGGCGCAAATACGCCACGCCGAATTTGCGGATGGCATCCAGGTCGTCGCTGTCATGGTTGCCGGTGACGGTATGGCCATCCACGTCCACCGAGTCGCCGCGCAGGTAGCTGGCGGCCACATCGGCAATGTAGTCGCCGTTATAGGCATCGGCCGGCCACTGTGCGTCGCCGGGCTTGAACCCCTTGGCGCGCGCCTGCACCGACTTGGCCAGATTTTCGATCTGCACACCGGCATCGTTGTAATAGAACTCGCGCTGCACATTCCAGCCGTTGGCGGCCAGCACGCGGGCGATGCAATCACCAATCACCCCGGCGCGGCCGTGGCCCACGTGCAGCGGGCCGGTGGGGTTGGCGGACACGTATTCCACGCCGACCGTCTTGCCCGCACCGGAGTCATTGCGACCAAACGCCGCCCCCGCAGCATGGATGTCGCGCACTTGCTGCTGCCACGCGGCCGGCGTCAAGTGGAAGTTGATGAACCCGGGACCGGCAATCTCCACCTTGGCGATGGCCTCGGAAGCCGGCAGTGCCGTCACCAATTGCTGCGCCAGCGCGCGTGGATTGGTTTTGGTGCCGCTTTTGCCAACCTCGCGGGCCAGCAGCATGGCGGCATTGCAGGAGAAATCACCGTGCGCGCGCTCTTTCGGCCGCTCGATCACGAAGGCGGGGCTGGCAAGGTCGCCGGGCAAGGTGCCTGCGCTGCGCAGTGTGGTCAAGCCTTGTTCGATCAAGGCACGGAGCTGGGTTTTCACTTGGGATGCGATGCGGCAATTCAATAGGCGGTCATTGTACGCGAGGCGCACCGCACGCTTCGCGTGCAGGTCCGGCGATGGACTGGAGCGGCGAGCCCGCTCACAACATTCCCAGTCTCGCCATGGAGGTCGGTGCACCATCGCCAACCACAAAATGATCCAGCAGCCGGATCTCCACCAACCCCAGCGCCTGTTTGATGCGAGCGCTGACGCTGCGATCGGCGGCACTGGGTTCGGCGTTGCCGCTGGGGTGGTTGTGGCCAAGGATCACCGCCGCCGCCGAGTGAGCCAGTGCGCGCTCCACCACGGTACGCGGGTGGACTTCGGCACCATCAATGCTGCCGCGGAACAGTTCTTCGAATCCCAATGCGCGGTGGCGGGTATCCAAATACAACACCGCGAACACCTCGTGGCCCAATCCACGCAGGCGTTGGGAGAAGTAGCGCCCGGCGGCACCCGGGTCTGTCAGGGCTTCCCCGCGTTGCAGTTGCGCCGCCAAGTGGCGATGCCCCAACTCCAGTGCCGCCGACAGGGCGCAGGCACGGGCCGGGCCGATGCCGTGCAGCCGGGTCAGGGCGCGTGGTTCACGATCCAGCAAGGGACGAATTCCGCCGTGTACCAGCAGCAAGTCGCGGGCGCTGGCCACGGCATCTTGGCCGGCGGTCCCCGAGCCAAGGAAGATGGCCAGCAGCTCGGCATCGGACAAGCTTCCGGGGCCGCGCGCCAGCAGCTTTTCGCGGGGACGTTCGTGTTCGGGCCAGTCATGAATGTGCATGGCGCCAGCATGTCAGCGCGAATGCAGCACAGACAGCGGCGATTGCCTTGGCATCGGGTAAGCTTTCGCTTTGGAATGAGGTCAGGGAACGGCCCGATGCAGGCGACGTGTTTTCCGAATGCCAATTACCGCGTGCTGCTGTGCGTTTGCGGCGGCATTGCTGCGTATAAATCTGCCGAGCTGGTGCGCCGGTTGCGTGACGCCGGTGCGCAGGTGCAAGTGGCAATGACCGAGGCCGCGCAGCGCTTTGTCAGTGCGCAGACCTTTCAGGCGTTGAGCCATCATCCGGTGCGGGTGTCGCTGTGGGACGCGCAGGCCGAGGCGGCGATGGGGCATTTGCAATTGGCACGCTGGGCGCAGCAGGTCGTCATCGCGCCGGCCACCGCCAATACGTTGGCCAAGCTGGCGCATGGGTTGGCCGATGATCTGGTCAGCACGCTGTGTCTGGCGACCGAAGCCCCCGTGTTGATGGCGCCGGCAATGAATCACGTGATGTGGAAGCACGCCGCCACGCAAGCCAATATCGCCACATTGCTGGCGCGCGGCGTGCGCATGGTGGGCCCCAATGACGGCGCGCTGGCCGAGGGCGAATCAGGTCCCGGCCGGATGGCTGAGCCTGCGCAAATCATCGCAGCGATGGAGGCCACGGCATGACGGCGGCATCCTTGTCGGGTCTGCGCATCCTGGTCAGTGCCGGACCGACGTATGAAGACATCGACCCGGCACGATTTCTGGGTAATCGCAGCAGCGGCAAAATGGGATTTGCAATCGCCGCCGAAGCCGCCCAGCGCGGTGCGGATGTGATACTGGTGGCTGGCCCCGTACACCTGCCGAGCCCCGCACAGGTGCGGCGCGTGAACGTGCGCAGTGCCGCGCAAATGCATGGGGCGGTAATGCAGGGTTTGCCCTGCGATGTCTACATCGGCGCCGCGGCGGTTGCCGACTTCACGCCACGCAGCTGTTCTCCCGGCAAGATCAAGAAACAACCTGGGCAAGACACCTTGGTGTTGGAATTGGTGCAGACCCGCGACATTCTGGCCGAGGTCGCCGTGCACGCCCAACGGCCACGGTTGGTGGTGGGGTTTGCCGCTGAAACCGACAATGTTGCGGGCTATGCCCGCGGCAAATTGCAGCGCAAGCGGCTGGATTTGATCTGTGCCAATCAGGTGGGTGTAGCCGGCACCGGGTTTGAAAGTGATGACAATGCATTATTGGTGATTGATGCCGACGGCGAGCGTGCCCTCGGGCCCGCGTCCAAGCGGGCATTGGCGGGACAATTGCTGGATCTGATAGCGGAGCGACTGGCGTGATGGAACATGTCATGCAAGTGAGGATTCTGGATGCGCGGATGGGCACGGAATGGCCATTGCCCGACTACGCCACCGCGCACAGCGCAGGCATGGATTTGCGTGCCGCGCTGGACACCCCGCTGGTGCTGGCCGCCGGTGAATCCGTGCTGGTGCCATCGGGGCTAGCCATCCATATTGGCGACCCGCAACTGTGCGGGGTGATCCTGCCGCGCTCCGGACTGGGCCACAAACATGGCATCGTGCTCGGCAATGGCACCGGGTTGATCGATGCTGATTATCAGGGCCCGCTGATGGTCAGTGTGTGGAATCGCGGGCTTGCGGAGTTCACTATTGCGCCGGGGGATCGCATCGCGCAGTTGATGTTGCTGCCGGTGGTGCGCGCCAAGTTGCAGGTAGTGGATACTTTCGAGGAAAGTGCACGCGGTGAAGGCGGGTTTGGCCATACCGGTGTGCGCTGACAGGGGAATTGCATGGCAGTGTTCGGCTTAGGCAGCAACAAAGATAAAGACAAGGACAAGGGCGACGCGGGTGGCGACGAAAAGGCGCTGCAGTTCGACCCGCTGATGGTCGTGCGCGTGTTGCCCTGGCTGATTGCTTTGCTGCTGTTGCTGGGCATTTGGAATCTGGTGTCTGGCAGCCTGCATCAGTTGGGCGAATCCCGTCAGCATGCGCTGGAGTCCAGTCGTGATGATGTGAACATCGCGGTGCAGCGCGCACTGGAAGATGCGCGGCAGAAATTTGCCGGGCAGATTGCCAGTACATCGTTCACCAGCGCGATGGCGACGGGCGATCGGGTGGCGGCCAGTGCTGCGATCAAGCAAGACTGGGCCGATGCCAAGCGCGTCGAAATCTGGCCCAAGGATCTGGAAGCGCTGTATGTCGGTTTGCCGCGCAGCGGGTTTGGCACCTTGGCAGTTGCCGAGGATGCACTGCATAGCAAAAAAGTGCAGGCACGGCTGGTGCGTTCTGCAGGGAAGCAATGGTTGGCCCTGGCTGCACCGGTGGCAGCATCGCTGGTCTATGTCGAGCTACCCATCGCGCGCTTAGCGGCCGGCGTGGAAAGCCCGAGCTTGCCGAAGGGCGGCTATCTTGCATTGCGGCAGGGCGCCAGCAGTGTGATTGAGCGTGGTGATGGCGGGCTGGCGGATTCGGCAGAGGCATTGGCGGTCAAAGTCGCAGACAGTGATTTGCGGGTGGCAGCAGCCACCCCCAGCTTGACCGAGACCCCATTTGGGCTGGGTGGGCTGGGATCACTGGTTATCGGCGCCGTGTTTGTGCTGCTCGCAGCGGCGCTCTGGTTCGTGCTGCGCCCGCGCCTGCTGGCAATGGCGGGGCTGGAGGAAGTGGAGGCCGGCCCCACCCTGTCCGATTTGCAGCAAGAGCTGCCAGCCGCGCAACCTGTCGCGCGGGTCAAGCCACGTGAGGCGGATCAAGGTGCAGCAAAAACGGCGGTGCCGGTGGTGATCGACCATCGCATCTTCCGCGCCTACGACATCCGTGGCGTGATCGGCATGTCACTGGATGCCGGGGTCGCCGAGTTGATCGGTCAGGCCATCGGCTCGGTAATGGCCGAGCAAGGCTTGGACAGCATCGTGGTGGGGCGCGATGGTCGCTTGTCGGGGCCGGATCTGTCCGATGGCCTGATTCGCGGCCTGCGCAAAGCCGGCCGCAATGTGGTTGATATCGGCATGGCGCCCACACCGGTGGTGTATTTCGGCTGCTATCACCTGCGCACCGGCTGCGGCGTGGCCATCACCGGCAGCCACAATCCGCCGGATTACAACGGCTTCAAGATCGTGGTAGGCGGCGAAACGCTGTCCGGTGCCGCGATCAAGGATCTGCACGCACGCATTGCCGAAGACCGCCTGTTGGAAGCGGACAGCGTCGGCGGTTTGGAGGAGCGTGATATCGGCGACGACTATGTGCAGCGCATCGCTGGCGATATCCAAATCGGTCAGCGGTTGAAAGTAGTGGTGGATGCCGGTAATGGCGTCGCCGGCGTGCTGGGTCCGCGTGTGCTGGAAGCCATCGGTGCCGAGGTCACCCCCCTGTTCTGCGATATCGACGGCACCTTCCCCAATCATCATCCCGACCCCAGCGAGCCCCATAATCTGGAGGCACTGGTACAAATGGTGCAGCGCTTGGATGCCGACCTCGGTATTGCCTTCGATGGCGATGGCGACCGCTTGGGCGTAGTCACCAAGTCCGGCAAGAATATCTTCCCCGATCGCTTGCTGATGCTGTTTGCTGCCGACGTGCTGGAGCGCAATCCGGGTGCGGTGATCGTGTATGACGTCAAGTGCACCGGCCGTTTGCCGATGCAGATCTTGCGTCACGGTGGCAGTCCGCTGATGTGGAAGACCGGACACTCGCTGATCAAGGGCAAGATGCGCGAAGTGGATGCGGCACTGGCCGGTGAAATGAGTGGCCACTTCTTCTTCGCCGAGCGTTGGTTCGGGTTCGACGATGGCATCTATGCGGCGGCGCGCCTGCTGGAAATTCTGGATACCCGTGGCGAAGCCCCCGAGGCGGTGTTCACGGCACTGCCCGACGGCATTTCCACGCCCGAAATCAAAGTCGAATTGCCCGATGGCCTCGACCCGCATGAGTTTGTGGAGCGCTTCCGGATGGCCGCCAGTTTTGAAGGTGGGCGCTTGACCACCATCGACGGGCTGCGCGTGGATTGGTCGGATGGTTGGGGCTTGGTGCGTGCCTCCAACACCACGCCGGTGCTGGTGATGCGCTTCGATGCCGACACCAATTCCGCGATGGCGCGCATCCAGCAGGTATTCCGCGATCATTTGCTCCGGCTGGAGCCGGAATTGCGGCTGCCGTTCTGATCCTGACCGCGAAAGTGACACCCTGGCTGCAGCCAGGGTGACTTAGCCTGCCGGTGGTTTTGCCGGGGCAGGGGCGGCCGAGGGCGTTGCCGCAGGTGTTGCCGCGCTGGGCTCGGCCTTGGTCGGCTTCATCAGGCGATAACGCCGCAGGGAGTCTTCAAATTCACTCCCCAGTTCGGAGCGATCTTGTTGCTGCGCCAGCAGAATCTGGCCTTGCCGCAGCAAATCCGCGTGTTGGGTTTGGATCGAATCGGCCAACGGCTTGGGTACCGGCGTGTTCGAGAGTTCTTTGTTGCCGGCCTGCCGCAGCAGCGAAATCAAACTTGACCGCAAGGTGGAGACGGTCAGGCGGCTGGATTTGATCGACTCATCCAGCAGCGCGGTGCGCTCGCCATAGGCGCGGCGCAAGTCGGCTTCGGTCATGTAAGACTCCACCATCGCCAAGTCGCGGCGCTTTTGCATGGCTTCGGCTTCTGCCTGCTGGCGGGCCAGGTCGGCGGCCTGAGCGGCGGCGCTGCGTTCTTCCTGGTTCAAGGTGCGGTCCACATGCGCCGTGGCCATGCCGCTTTTGATCGAAAATTCAGTGCGCGCGCTGTCGGTGGCGGAGGCGGGCAGCGCGTCGCCACAAATCTTGCGGCCGGCGTCGTTCCAGCAGTAAATCTTCTTTTCGGTGGGTGGTTTGGTTTGCGCAGCCGCCATTGCCATCACCCCCGACAGGGCTATGGCAAACGTGGAACTCACGATGTGTCGATGCAGCGGCATGACGGCCCCCTGTGGCAGTCGATGAGCGTATCAGGCGATACCGTAGCGCGCACGATAGGCGAGCAAGGCAGCACGAAACGTGGAGAGTTTGCTGCTTTCGCCAACAAACGCAAGCAGGTCACCCAAACCGGCCACCGCCACCACCGGAATCGCGTGTTCGTTGGTCACCGATTGCGCAGCAGATTCGGTGGCGTCTTCGCGCACCCGCTCTTGGCGGTCCAGTGCAATCACGATGCCTGCGGTGTGGCCACCTGCGGCCGAAATAATGCCCAGCGCCTCGCGGATCGCGGTGCCGGCGGTAATCACATCATCCACGATCAACACGCGCTTGTCGGTGAGGGTTGCACCAATCAGGCTGCCGCCTTCGCCGTGCGTCTTGGCTTCCTTGCGGTTGAACGCCAACGGCAGGTCGCGGCCACGACGGGCGTATTCGCAAGCCAGTGCGGTGGCCAGCGGAATGCCCTTGTAGGCGGGGCCAAACAGCACATCAAATTGCAGGCCTGCCGCATCCATGGCGTCGGCATAACAGCCAGCCAGCGCAGCCAGGGTTGCGCCGGAATTGAACTGCCCGGCATTGAAGAAATACGGGCTGATGCGGCCAGACTTGAGGGTGAACTCGCCAAAGCGCAGCGCATCGGCGCGCAGGGCCAAGTCCAGGAAACGGGAGCGATGGTCGGAAGGAGTGGGAGTCATGCCGCAATTGTCCCATGTTGCAGCGCCAGCTGGCGGTGATGGCGGATGGATCGGTTAGGCTTGGCCATTCTTCATCGACTTCATTTGCATGCGCATCCTCAGCTTCAACGCCAATGGCCTGCGTTCGGCCGCCAGCAAGGGCTTTTTCGAGTGGTTCAACACGCAGGATATCGACGTGTTGTGCGTGCAGGAAACCAAAGCGCAGGAGCATCAATTGACCGATGCCGCATTTCGGCCGGCCGGCTATCACGCATGGTTCAAGGACGCGCAGAAAAAGGGCTATAGCGGGGTTGCCATCTACAGTCGGCGCGAGCCCGACGACATACGCACCGCGCTGGGCTGGGCACCGTTTGACGATGAAGGGCGCTATCTCGAAGCCCGCTTCGGCAATCTGTCGGTGGTCAGTTTCTATATTCCGTCGGGCAGCTCCGGCGCGGAGCGCCAAGGCTTCAAGGAAGAGGTCATGGCGTGGCTGAAACCCATTCTGGACGGCTGGCTGGCCAGTGGCCGCGAGTATGTGTTGTGCGGCGATTGGAACATCGTGCGCGCCAGGAACGACATCAAGAACTGGACCGGCAACCAGAAAAATTCCGGCTGCCTGCCGCAGGAACGTGCATGGCTCAGCGGACTGATCGCCGATGCCTGTCACGATGGCTTGATCACGCCGCCTGTGCATGGCTGGAAGGATGCATTTCGTGTCGCCAAACCCGACGTGGTGGAGTATTCGTGGTGGTCGCAGCGCGGTGCGGCGCGCGCCAATAACGTCGGTTGGCGGATTGATTATCAGATCGCCACACCCGGCATTGCGGCGGGTATCCGCAGCGCCGGCATTTTCCCCGAGCCCAAATTTTCCGACCACGCGCCGCTGCTGGTGGAGTACGCCGAATGAGTACTCCCGTGAAGCCCAGAAAACCCTCGGTCTGGCAATCGTTCGCGCAGCCGGCGGCGGGCACCATGTTCTTCTTCGGCTTTTCCTCGGGCCTGCCGTTTTTGCTGGTGGCCGGCACCCTGGCATTCTGGCTCAAGGATGTCGGCATCGTGCTGAAAGACATCACCATGATCGCCAGCGCCGGCATGCTGTATGCGTTCAAATTCGTGTGGGCGCCGCTGCTGGATCATTGGCAGTTGCCGGGGTTCAAGCGTTTGGGGCGGCGGCGCGGTTGGTTGCTGGCAGCGCAGCTCGGGGTGATCGCCACCTTGTTGTTGATGGCCGCCATCACCCCGTCGCAGTTGGGGTTGTTTGTGGCGGCCACACTGGGCGTGGCGTTTTTTGGGGCCACCCAGGACATCGCGGTGGATGCGTACCGCATCGAGATCGCGCCGGTGGATGCGCAGGGCGCGCTGGTGGCCACCTATTCGCTGGGCTATCGCCTGGGGCTGATTTTGGCGGGTGCACTGGCTGCAATTTTGGCCGACCATATTGCCTGGAGCATCGTGTACTGCGTGATGGCAGCGGCGATGCTGATCCCGCTGGCCGCCAATGTGCTGGCGCGTGAACCGGTGGTGCCCACGCTGGAACACCTGCCGTGGAAAGCGGCGATGGTGCGTGCGGTGGCCGACCCGTTCACCGACTTCTTCCGTCGCTACGGCGTGGTGCTGGCGTTGACCGTGCTGGCCTACATCCTGCTGTTCAAAGTGCCCGAACAGGCCACCATCGGCGGCATCATGAGCCCGTTCTACGTGGACCAGGGCTTCAGCAAAACCCAGATTGGTTCGATCACCAAGCTCTGGGGGGTGTGGGTGGGCATTCTTGGCGTGTTCTGTGGCGGCGCATTGGTGACCCGGATGGGCGCGTGGAAGTCGCTGGGATTGATGATGCTGGTGTGCGGCAGCTGCAATTTGCTGTACCTGCTGCTGATGGTGCACAAAGGCGATGTGTGGGTGCTCACTGCGGTGATCTCGGCGGAAAATTTCACCTTGGGGATGTTGGGCCCACCCACCGTTGCGTTCCTTTCGGCGCTGGTCAACAAGGAGCACACCGCCACGCAATACGCGTTGCTCAGTTCGCTGGTCAATCTGCCGGGGAAAGTCCTCGGCTTCTTCGCCGGCGGCATCGTGATGGCCACCGGCTACGGCATGTACTTCGTCATCACCGTGCTGGCGCTGATTCCTGCGGCCCTGCTGTATGTCTGGCTGACGCCGCAGCTGCGGCAGCGGGTCTTTGTCGAAGCAGGTACTCAGGCCGGATAAAGCGCGCCCAGCACGCGCAGCCCGGCCGCACCGGTGACCGCAGGCAGGTTGCCGGGGCGGCCTGCCAGATGCTCGCGCGCCAGCCACGCAAAGGCCATCGCCTCCACATAGTCCGGATCCAGCCCGTGCGCGGCGCTGGATTCGATGTTGGCGGTTGGCAGCGCCTGTGCCAACGCCGCCAGCAGCAGCGGGTTGTGGACGCCGCCGCCGCACACAATCACGCGTCGCGTCTGCGGTTGGGTGGCAGACAGGGCTGCGGCCACGCTGTGAGCGGTCAGCGCCAGCAACGTGGCTTGCACGTCGGCGGGCGGCTCGTGGCCGGCAAGCGCCGCTTCGACCCAATCCAAGTGGAACTGGTCACGGCCGGTGGATTTCGGTGGCGGCGCGGCAAACCACGGCTCGTCCAGCAAACGCGCCAGCAAACCGGCATCCACCTGGCCCTGCGCGGCAAATGCACCGCCGGCATCAAACGCATGGCCAAGCTGGCGCTGGCACCACGCATCCATCAGGCCATTGGCCGGGCCGGTATCAAAACCGCGCACCGTGCCCGATGCCGGCAACAACGTGAGGTTGGCAATCCCGCCCAGATTCAGCACTGCGCGATCTTCATTTGCATCGTGCAGCACTGCCGCATGGAACGCCGGCACCAGCGGTGCGCCGTGGCCACCCGCGGCGACGTCGCGGCGGCGGAAATCGGCCACCACCGGCACCTTGCAACGTTCGGCAATGCTGGACGGGTCGCCCAATTGCAGGGTGAAGGGCACCGCGCCTTGCGGGCGGTGGCGCAGGGTTTGCCCGTGCGAGCCAATCGCGGCGATCAGGTTGCGCTCCACGCCCGCCGCATCGATCAAGGTATTGGCGGCATCGGCAAATGCCCGCCCAATTTGCACATCCAGCATGCCCACCGCATCCAGCGTGAGTGCTTGTGCGTGCTGGCCCAAGGCGACCAGTTGTTCGCGCAGCGCAGGCTGCCACGGCAGCACTTGCCCGGCCAGCAACGTCGGTCGGGTGTGCGCGGAGTCGTTATCGAAGCGCACCAGCGCGGCATCGATGCCGTCGGCACTGGTGCCGGAGATCAGGCCAAGGAAGAGCGGCGTATGTGCGATGTCAGACATGCGCCGCAGTATCGCACTGCAGCGCGAAAAACTTGCCGATCACCCCTTGCGCCGGCTCCCGCGTTTGCCCGACTTGGGAGCGGGCGCGGCACTGGCGACGCGGCTGCCGTCATCCAATTGGAACACCACGTTTTCCACTTCGCGAATTTTTTCCAGCGCGTGGCGGGTGTCGCTCTTGAATGCAACCAAGGTGTCGCCGGCCAGCGGTGCCGGCGGCGGCATGGTCATCTTCAACGGGTTCATTTGCACGCCGTTGACGCGGAATTCATAGTGCAGATGCGGGCCGGTGGCCATCCCCGTGCTGCCCACGTAGCCAATCACCGCGCCCTGCGCCACGCGTTGGCCCGGGTGGATGCCGGCAAAGCGCGACATGTGGCCATAGAGGGTGCTCTTGCCGCCGCCGTGATTGAGGATGACGACATTGCCGTAGCCGCTTTTCTGGCCAACGAACTCCACTTTGGCATCACCTGCCGCCTGGATCGGCGTACCGGTGCTGGCGGCGTAATCCACACCCTTGTGCATGCGGAAGGTGCCCAGAATCGGGTGGTTGCGGCCACCAAAGCCGGAGGTCAGGCGCGCATACGGAATGGGCATGCGGATAAACGGGCGTTTGAGCGAACGTCCATCGGGAGTGAAGTATTCGGGCTTGCCATCGCGCATAAAGCGGAACGCGCTCTTGAGATGGCCATCCACGGTGAAGGTGGCGGCCTGCACCGGGCCGGTATTGACCAGCTGACCGTTTTTCCAGGTTTGATCCACCACCACGCTGAAGCGGTCGTCTTCGCCCAGATCCGAATCGAAGTCGATGTCGTACTTGAACATCTCATCGGTCAATTGGTTGAGTTGTGAACTGCCCAGCCCCAGTGCCCGTGCCGAGGCAAACAACGATTTGCCTACCTGGCCGGTCAACACCACGGTGCGTGTGGTGATTTCCACCGGCACCGCATGTTCGCGCAACGCATCGCCATTGAATTCCAGCTCGATGGGACTATCACCAATACTTGGGCCCGCTTCCAGCCGCATCGCCCGCACGCTGCCATCGGCAGGCAGATTGAAACTCAACACCGTGCCGGGGCGCAGCTTGCGCAGGGTGGGTTTGATCGTGGGATGTTGCATCACCCGAGCGAGCTGCTCATACGGAATGCCCAATTCCTCGAACACGCCACTCAGTGTTTGGCCAGGCTTGAGCGTGACCGACTGCCAGCGGTCATCGGTAGTCTTGCCAATGCGATGGCCGAGTTTGGGCAGCGACAACGTCATGGTCATGCGTTGTGCATTGGGGTTGTTATGGGTGTTCAGCACCGTCGAGAAGCCGGGCACGATAGCCGCCAGCAACATTCCGATAGTGGTCAACACGCTGGCATGCGCCCAGTGCCGGCGCGTCCACCGTCCGCGGAACGGGTGTGCAATGACTGGACTGGCGGGATGATCAGCATTGACCCGGGCGCGCTCTAAATTCTCGCGGCGTACGGCCTCGTGATTCGTGTCCGCCATATGTGGATCCCCGTGTGTGGTGATTTGCCCGACGCGGTACCATAATCAGATGATGGACGCGCGTCAACCCGTTGAATCTGTTGGTAATTTCGAATTTTTCGGTTAACGTGTCCTTAACCTTCACCTGAATACGTGGTGCCCCTCCCGCTGCGCCACCGAAAAGCACACCCCATAGAGAATGCCTGTGTCCGAGTTGCAGCAAGCTGTCGAGTTCATTGCCCGTGGTAGTGACGAAATCCTCAAGCGCGAAGAGCTTGAGGCGCGCCTGAAACTTGGTCGACCGCTGCGGGTCAAGGCCGGTTTCGACCCCACTGCGCCGGATTTGCACCTCGGCCACACCGTACTGCTCAACAAGATGCGCCAGTTCCAGGACCTGGGCCACCAGGTGATCTTCCTGATTGGCGACTTCACCGGCATGATCGGCGACCCCACCGGCAAGAACATCACCCGCAAGCCGCTGACCCGCGAGGATGTGCTGGCCAATGCGCAAACGTATGCCGAGCAGGTGTTCAAGGTGCTCGACCGTGAGCGCACCGAGGTGCGTTTCAATAGTGAATGGTTTGCTGCGATGTCCGCCGCCGACATGATCAAGCTGGCCGCGCAGCACACCGTGGCGCGCATGCTCGAGCGCGACGATTTTGCCAAGCGCTATGCCGCGCAGCAGTCCATCGCCATCCACGAATTTCTGTATCCCCTGGTGCAGGGCTATGACTCGGTGGCGCTGAAGGCCGACGTCGAGCTTGGCGGCACCGACCAGAAGTTCAATCTGCTGATGGGGCGTGGCCTGCAGGAACACCACGGGCAGCCGCCGCAGATCGTGTTGACCATGCCGCTGCTGGAAGGACTGGATGGCATCAACAAGATGAGCAAGTCGTTGGGCAATTACATCGGCATTGCCGAGCCGGCCATCGACATCGTCACCAAGACCATGAAGATTGGCGATGAGTTGATGTGGCGCTGGATCGACCTGCTCAGTTTCGAGATCGGGATCGAGGAAGCCAGACAGCTGCGCGGCGAGATTGCCGCAGGCATGAATCCGCGCGACCTCAAGCTGCGGCTGGCGCGTGAGTTGGCTGCGCGCTTCCATGATGCGGCGCAGGCCGAACAAGCGATTGCGGGCTGGCACGCGGCAGTGCGCGGCGAAGGCGATCTTTCGCAGTTGCCGCTGCATGAAGTGATGGTCCCTGCAGAGGGTCTGCGCATCGCGGCGTTGCTGACCGCAGCAGGCATCACGCCTTCCAACGCGGAGGCCAATCGCAAGCTGAAAGAGCGTGCGGTGCGGGTGGACGGGGAGGTGTTCGAGGACGCTGCGCGGATATTTGCGCCGGGGTTCGAGGGTGTGCTGGCGGTGGGCAAGCGCAATTTCGCCCGAGTCCGTCTGAAGATCGCCTGATTTGTGTAGTGGAGGCAAGAAATCGCAAATTCCGCTTCCCTATTCGCGGCTGTTGCCGCATAATCGTCTCCCCCCTTGCAGTCGCCCACGGAAGTGCACGCGGCAGGGTGTCAAGGTCTTCGCAA
>DAORUL010000025.1:0-11146 GCA_035433165.1 Thermomonas sp.
CGTTCGGCGGCATGCTGCGCAAGCTCACCGCCAGCGCCTATCGCAACGACGCCGATCATGTGATGGATAACTACACGCTGCGCGATCCCAACCCGATGAGCACGATGCCGATGCCGATGGCGGCGAATGTGGAGCGGGTCACCAGCGGTGGACGCATCGCTGCGGATTGGGAATGGCATAGCTTCGCGCTGACGGCAGGTGTCGATGCACAGCGCAGTCAGCATCGTTCGCGCAGCGCGATGGGGCGGGGGATGTATGCCGCCAAACCGTGGGCGCAGGACGCACTGATGCGCAATCTTGGCGTGTTTGCCGAGGGCAACTGGACCTTGGCAGCGGGGCAGCACGTGATTGCGGGCGCGCGCATGGATCGGGCAGACGTGGTCGATCAGCGCAGCACTGCCGGGATGATGGGCATGCCCAATTCCACCTTCGGGCAGGCCCGTCGTGACACATTACCCAGCGGTTTCGTCCGCTATCAGCGCGACATTGCCGGCAGCGGTTTGGGTTGGTACGCGGGTGTGGGGCATGTGCAGCGCATGCCGGATTACTGGGAACTGTTTTCACCCAACAACGGGCCACTGGGCGCGCCGAACGCGTTTGCCGGTGTGCAGCCGGAAAAAACCACGCAACTGGATGTTGGTGCGCAATGGCATGGCAAACGCAGCAATGCATGGGTGTCTGCGTATGCCGGGCGCATCCAGGACTACATCCTGTTCCGCTACATGAGTGGCGGCATGATGGGGATGACCAGCATCGCCTCCAATATCGATGCGCGCATCCACGGCTTCGAGGCGGGTGGCGAGCTGCGTCCGGGCAAGGACTGGACGCTGGCAGGCAACGTGGCGTGGGCATGGGGCGCGAATATGGGTGCGCAAACCCCCTTGCCGCAGATGACACCGCTGGAAGGCCGTTTCAGCGCGGCATGGGACAACGGCCAGTGGAGTGCAGGGGTGTTGCTGCGCGCGGTGGCGGCGCAGTCGCGGGTCAGTTTGAATCAAGGCAATGTGACGGGTCGTGATCTTGGCCCCAGCGCAGGCTTTGCCACGCTGGCGCTGAATGCGGGCTATCGGATCAATGCGCGAATGCAACTGACGACCGGCATCGATAATCTGTTCAATCGCACGTACAGCGAACATCTGAATCTGGCCGGCAGTGCGGATTTTGGCTATCCGGCGCTGCCGGTGCGCATCAATGAACCGGGCCGCAATCTATGGCTGAAACTCAACCTCGCGCTGTAATTCAGGCACATTGAAGTCAAGCAGCGCAGCGGTGCACGGCATCGCTGCGCTGCATTCGGAGAACAAACATGATGAAAACAATCGTGACGGGATTGCTGGTGCTGCTGCTGCCCTTGGCGGTATTGGCGGCGGATAAACGCGATGTGCGGGTGGTCGATGCCTGGGCGCGTGCAGTACCAGCGGTAGCACCGGTGGCAGGTGGTTTTTTCACTGTGATCAACACGGGCAAAGCCACAGATCAGCTGCTGCGGGTGGAAAGCCCGATTGCCAAGCGCATCGAAATTCACCAGATGCGCAACGATGGCGGAGTGATGCGGATGCGTGCACTGCCGAAAGGTGTGGTTGTGCCCGCGCAAGGCCTGCTGGAGTTCAAGCCCGGCGGCTATCACTTGATGTTGATTGGGCCAACACGGGCGCTGATCGAGGGGGGGCATTTTGAGGCAACGCTGGTGTTCCAACGCGCCGGCAAGGTGAAGGTGACCTTTGCCGTGCGCGGGGTCGGTGCCGACAGTTGAGCGCAGGGGGCTGATGAGTGTTGGCTGCGCGGCCTAGTCGCCTAGTCGTCTAGTCGTGCGGCAGGCAGCCGACAAGCGGCGCTTGACTTTAGCGTTTACATTCGTAATCTAAAGAAAAATTACGGACGTAAACGATGCAGATCAGCGAAGCCGAATCAGTGGTGATGGATGTGCTCTGGCGGCAGCACCCTGCCGCCGCGGACGAGGTGGTGGCCGCGCTTGCCAGGCAGCAGGATTGGCAAGAGGCCACCGTCAAAACGCTGCTCAATCGTCTGCTCAACAAGGGCGCGATCAGCGCGCAAAAAGACGGCCGTCGCTATCTGTATTCGCCCTTGCTAAAACGCGAAGACTGGGTGCTGGAAGCAAGCCGTAGCCTGCTGGATCGCCTGTTCGATGGCCGGGTTGCGCCGCTGGTGGCGCACTTTTCCGCACACCGGAAATTGAGCAAAAAAGACGTGGCTGAGCTGCGCAAACTATTGCAGGAGATTGACGATGGCAAGCCATGAGCTATTGCAAGGGTTGATCGTAGCCACCGTGGCCGGTAGCGCCGCGATTGTGCTGGTGTTGGCGCTGCGCTTGCCGATGCGGCGCATGTTTGGCGCACAAGTCGCGTATGTGTTGTGGGTGTTGGTGCCGTTGATGCTGGTGGCAACCTTGCTGCCAGCAGGCACGTTGCGCGAGGTGCATGTTCCGGTAGCGCAGGTGCTGGCATTGCCATCGGTGCTGGCGGTTGTCGCAATGCCTGTACAAGCAGATGTGAATTGGCGCGCTGTGCTGCTGGTGCTGTGGCTGGTGGGAGCATTGGTGCTGTTTGGCTGGCTGACAGTGGTGCAACTGCGATTCATGCGCAGCGTGGGGACTTTGCAGCGCGCCCGTGATGGCTATCGGGTGCAGCACGATGCGGCAGGCTTGCCGGCAACGGTGGGCGTGCTGCGGCCACGAATCCTGCTGCCCAAACATTTTGAGACGCAGTTCAGCCCGGGGCAGCAGCAGCTGATGTTGGTGCACGAGCGGATGCACATTGCCCGCGGCGATCACCTGTGGAATGCGCTGTCTGCGTTGCTGCAGTGCGTGTTCTGGTTCAACCCCTTGCTCCATGTTGCGCAAAACCGCTACCGGCAGGACCAGGAATTGGCTTGCGATGCCTGCGTGATGGCGCAACGTCCCGAAGTTCGAAGCGTGTATGGCCACACGCTTCTTCAACAGCAACTCACGACGCAGGCCACGCCGTTGGGTTGCCACTTTGGTTTCAGTCATCCCCTCAAGGAGCGAATTCTCATGTTGAAACAACCCAGTCCGTCGCGGCTGCGGCGGTCAGTCGGTGGTCTGCTGGTGGCCACGCTGGTGAGTGGTGTCTCGCTGGTGGCGTGGGCAGCACACCCGCAATCGGTGCCGTCAGCGGTACCACATGCATCCAGCGCACCCCGTGCACAGCCGAAAGTGAATATTTCCTCACGGATGACCAATCCACCGGTGTACCCAGCGGATGCCATGCAAGAAGGCAAGGAAGGCACGGTGGTGCTGGTGGTGGACATCAATGCGCAGGGCGTGGTGACCGGTGCGAAGGTGGCGCGTTCCTCCGGGGATGCGCGGCTGGATCAAGCGGCGCTGAACGTCGTGCCGAAATGGACATTCAACCCGGCGATGAAGAGCGGCAAACCGGTAGCGGGACAAGTACGGGTGCCGGTGGAGTTTCTGATGCACGAGCCGCCAGCCACATCTTCATCAACCGATCCGCGTTCTGCTGCGATCAGCGGAGGCACTTCTGTCAACACCAACTGGGGCGGGTATGACGCGATGATGCAGTCACTGCGCGGCAATTGGGTCACAGGCCAACAACCATCTACAGAAGGGTGCTGAGCGCAGGAGAGAGATGGGCGCGCCGCAACCAAAGCGTGTTGCGGCGTTCCTTCAGCGTTTTTGCCGTTGCGTGTTATTTGCCCAGGGTTTGATTTAACAGCGTGGCCAGCCGCTCGGCGGCCAGATGCACGCGCTGTTCGGCCAGTGGACGCATGCTGTCGAGGTACACATGATCCATTTTGTGCTGGTCATCCGGCGGATAGATGCCCTTGGCGTCGATGAGTTTGCAGGATTCTTCGGCCCAATCCAGCGCGGTGCCGGTTGCCGACGCAGCAGGATCCCATGCCTGCTTGTCCAGCAGCTTGGCATAGTCGATCAGCTTCAATTTGCTGTTGGCCAGAATGTAGTAATCCCAGATTGAGTGCAGATTGGTGCCCATCACGCCATCCACATAATTCTTTTGCGCATAGGCTTCCGGTGCGATCGGGGTACGCAGACTGATCTGGAACCGGTTGCCGCCGCTGTCGGTACGGTTGCCGGCGTGCAGCGGTTGGTGTTCATCGCCGACCAGATGCACGACAAACTTCAGTGCATCGCGGCGCGCTTCCAGCGGTTGGCGGGTATCGCCCAGGATGGCCAGCTGTTTATTGATCGCGCCCACCACGCAGTCGCCATCCGGGCAGTCGCGGATCAGCTCGAAATCGCAGCCGCCGCCCTTGGCGTTGATGTAATGCCAGCGCGAGGTTTCCTTGAAGCGCGGCGGATCGTCGTTGCGCAGGTCGTCGGCCCAGCTGGCCACGCCGGCCAGGGTGGGATTGGGCTCGCCGGCGAGCAATTTGGCCACTTCGGCGCGGGCTTTGGGGTTCAGGTGGCGCTGCGCCAACTCGGCTACCAGCGCATGTCCCAACTGGCCCCATGCCCACGCGGCGGTGACCGGCAGCAGACAGAACAGGCTGGCAATCAAGAACGTACGCAAGGATTTGGTCATGGCATCGCCGGCAAGAAAGGAAGGGAGGCGCTAAAATGATAAGCCCCTGCGTCAGGTTTGGCGCAAAATCCCCAGGAGTTTTCCCGCAATGGCAATCAAGGTCGGTATCAACGGCTTCGGCCGCATCGGGCGCTGCGTGTTCCGCGCGGCCGTGCAGAATTTTGGCGACGACATCGAAATCGTCGGCATCAACGATCTGCTGGAGCCGGACTATCTGGCCTACATGCTCAAATACGACTCCGTGCATGGTCGCTTTGACGGGCAGGTGAGTGTGGAGGACGGCGCGCTGGTGGTGAATGGCAAGCGCATCCGTCTGACTGCCGAACGTGATCCGGCCAACTTGAAATGGGATGCCGTGAGTGCCGACGTGGTGATCGAATCCACCGGCCTGTTCCTGTCGGCCGAGACCGCCCAGAAGCACATTGATGCCGGCACCAAGAAAGTGCTGATGTCGGCCCCGTCGAAGGACGCCACCCCGATGTTCGTGTACGGCGTCAATCACGCCAAGTACGCCGGCGAGGCGATCATCTCCAATGCCTCGTGCACCACCAACTGCCTGGCCCCGATCGCCAAAGTGTTGAATGACAAATGGGGTATCAAGCGCGGTCTGATGACCACCGTGCATGCCGCCACTGCAACGCAGAAGACCGTCGATGGCCCGTCCAACAAGGATTGGCGTGGCGGTCGCGGCATTCTCGAGAACATCATTCCGTCCAGCACCGGCGCGGCCAAGGCGGTGGGGGTGGTGATTCCGGAGTTGAACAAAAAACTGACCGGCATGAGCTTCCGCGTGCCCACCAGCGATGTGTCGGTGGTGGATTTGACGGTGGAACTTGAAAAGCCCGCCACCTATGCCGAAATCTGCGCGGAAATGAAGGCGCAGAGTGAAGGCGCGCTGGCCGGGATTCTGGGCTATACCGAAGAAAAAGTGGTGGCCACCGATTTCCGTGGCGACGCCCGCACCAGCATCTTCGATGCCGAAGCCGGCATCGCCATGGACGACACCTTCGTCAAGCTGGTGAGCTGGTACGACAACGAGTGGGGCTATTCCAACAAGTGTTTGGAAATGGTCAAGGTGATGGCCGGCAAGTAAGCTGCCACCGCCTACCCCCCGCAAAAGCCCCGCCCCGCGCGGGGCTTTTTTATTGCTTCATTCGCCGGTGGCGGAGCGGATCAGCAGGCGCAGCTTGTCCGGCACCCCGTCCCATTTTTGGGCGTCCGCCAGCGCCGGCTTCTTCACCGCAAGCACCGGCCACTGTGTGGCCAGTTCGGCATTGATGGCGAGGAAAGGTTCCTGTCCCGCGGGCACGTCCTCCTCGGGGAAGATCGCACCGACCGGGCATTCGTCCACGCACAGGGTGCAGTCGATGCAGCTCTCCGGGTCGATGACGAGGAAATTGGGACCTTCGTGGAAGCAGTCCACCGGGCACACCTCCACACAGTCGGTGTGCTTGCAGTTGATGCAGTTTTCAGTGACGACGTGGGTCATGGGCGCGACGCGGGATTTCAAGTGTGTTGGCAATCGCCGCAGCTTGCCCTGATATGCGTCAAGCCGGCGTTGTGCAGACTGCGGGATGCATCTGCAGGATAATGTGGCAAGGGCGCAGGCAAGCGCTGTTGACATGGCAGCCATGAAACAAGCACCAACGGAGCCACCGAATACGCAAAACGCGATCCCTACCCATGCGCAGCTTGAAGCGCTGGTGGATCGCTTCTACGACCACATCCAGGTGCATCCCGAGTTGGGTCCGGTGTTCAACGCTGCCGTGCACGATTGGCCCGCGCACAAGCGCTTGCTGACTTCATTCTGGACATCGGTACTGCTGCGTGCAGGCAGCTATCGTGGCAATCCGATGGCAAAACACCAGGGCCATGCCATCACTACCCAGCACTTCATCGAATGGTTGGCGTTGTGGCGCGCCACTGCCGATGAGCTGCTCACCCCCACCCAGGCCGAATTGGTGCACGAATACGCCAGTCGCATTGGCCGCAGTTTGCGTTATGGCTTGGGGTTGCCGGAGCCGGGGCGGGCGCCGATTCCGCTGGGGCCACGGCTGCCGTTGCTGCGCGGCGGCTGAAGCGTCGATTTGCAGTCGGTCACGATTCGGCGATGTTGTCGTCCAACCGATGGCCTGCATGGTACAACAGGGCTATAGGGGGAGGCCGTGGCTACATCGAGGTGGAGTCTGCGCAAACGACTGGCACTGGGGCTGGTGCTGACCGCACTGCTGCCTGCGCTGTTGTTCAGCGTAGCCATGTTGTGGAGCCAATGGCAGCGCGACTCCAACGATTTGATGGTGCGTTTGGACGCCAACGCACGCTTGAATGCCAGCCTTATCGATGATTTTCTTGAATCGCAACAGGCCGGTGTGCGGCTGTTGGCCGATCAGGTGACTGATGATCAAGTTGTAAGTGGCGAGGAGTTGTCGCGGCTGCTGAAAATCTACCCCTCGATGTTGCGAGCCTTGCATGTGGATGCGCAGGGGCGGGTCGTCGTCATGCGCGATACGCGTATGCGCGAGCAGCCGCATGCGGTAGTCGACGTATCCGCTGAAGATTGGTTCAAAGCCAACCGCAACCAGTTTCGTGCTTATATTTCAGATGCCTATCAACGCCCGATTTATGGCAGTGAAGTGGTGGTGGCGGTATCTGCGCCGTTGCTGCGCCAGGATCGCTTCGAAGGGGTGCTGCAGGCGGCCATTCCTGTTGAGAGCATCGCCCGTCTGAGTGCTGAAAGTTTGTCGCGACGGAATTTTGAACTGCTATTGCTGGATCGCAGTAATCGCGTGGTGTACGCCGGCGCAGGTCTACGTTGGAAATCGTTGGATGACGCCGGCCGGCAGGGCATGGCACTCCGCCAAATGGCGCTCTCCGCTGATCGCAGTGGGCGCATAGAGCTTCGGCGCGACTTGTTGCGTGAGCCCGGCGATACCTATGTGGAAGCCGTGGCCATGCGCAGCCAGTGGACGCTGGCACTGGTGGCACCGCGCGAGATCTTGCTGGCACCGTTGTGGCCGCGCTTGTGGTTGCTGTTTGCGCTGATGGTGGTGACCTTGCTGGGCATGGCGTGGGCGCTGTGGCTGCAGCGGAAAATGCTGCGGCACAATATCGGCTACCTGTTGGCCAGCCTGCATGGGTATGCCCTGGGTGGCAAGCTGGATCCGGCACTGCGCAGCCGCCTGCCAGAGGAGTTGCAGCCATTGGCGGACGGCATCGGTGAGCTGGGCGGGCGCATGAACACCGCCTTCGAGGAGTTGAATCAGGTATTGGGTGAGCGTGAGGCGGAGATCGAAGAGCGCACTGAATCGTTGCGGCAGGCAGTGCAGAAACTTGGGCTGATCAGCCGAACCGATGCGATGACCGGATGCCTGAATTACCGCGGATTCGTCGATGAGGGCGAGCGCCTGTGGCAACAATTCAAGATATCCGGCACGCCTTTGGCCGTGCTTGCACTCGATATCGATTTTTTCAAGAGTTATAACGATCACTATGGCCATCTTGCGGGCGATGGTGCTTTGCGGCGGTTCGCTGGTGCGGTGCGGAGTGCGCTATTGCATGCCGATGATGTTTTGGCGCGCCCGGGTGGTGAGGAGTTCACGGTGTTCTTGCCAGGCAGCACCATCGAGCAGGCGTTGCATGTGGGGGAGCGCGTGCGCTCGCGGGTGCTTGATGCCGACATCGCCCATGCCAAAGCCCCCAGTGGGCGATTGACGGTCAGTATCGGCGTTGCGGTTTGCCAAGTCGGTGATCGGGACATCGAGGCGGTCCTGCATCGCGCCGACGCCGCGCTGTACCGGGCCAAGGCGGCAGGCCGCAACGGCGTCAGTGCCTGATGGCGCATGGCGGCGTGGCGCGGGATTTGAACCTGCGGCAGCGCAACGCGACAATGGGCGTCCTTTTCACACCGTGATGCCCCGCCCATGACCATCCCACGCATGTCTGACCTTGATCTTGCCGGCAAGAAAGTGCTGATCCGCCAAGACCTCAATGTGCCAGTGGCCGATGGCCGCGTGACGTCGGATCTGCGCATCACCGCCTCCATTCCCACCCTCAAGCTGGCGCTGGCAAAGGGTGCGGCGGTGATGGTGACCTCGCATCTGGGCCGACCCAAGGAAGGCGTGTGGAGCGAGGCCGATTCGCTGGCACCTGTCGCTGCGCGTTTGTCGGAATTGCTGGGCTTCGATGTGCCTTTGATCAGGGATTATTTGAACGGTGTGGAGGTTGCGCCGGGGCAATTGGTGCTGCTGGAAAACTGCCGCATGAACATCGGTGAGAAGTCCGATGACGATGCGTTGGCGAAGCAATACGCCGCGCTGTGCGATGTGTATGTGATGGATGCATTCGGCACTGCGCACCGCGCGCAAGCCTCCACCCACGGTGCCATTCGGTTTGCCAGGCAAGCCTGCGGCGGCCCGTTGCTGATGGCCGAACTGGATGCATTGCACACAGCACTGGCCAACCCGGCACGGCCGCTGCTGGCGATTGTGGCGGGCAGCAAGGTGTCCACCAAACTTGAATTGCTGGGCAATCTGGTGGGCAAGGTCGATCAGTTGATCGTCGGCGGCGGCATTGCCAATACCTTCATCGCCGCGCTAGGGCATGGCGTGGGCAAGTCGCTGGTGGAACCGGATTTGCTGGACACCGCCAGGCAGATCATGGCCGATGCCACGGCGCGTGGGGCTGAAATACCGCTGCCCGTGGATGTGGTGGTGGCGCCCGCATTCGCCGCCGATGCGCCGGCGACAGTGAAGGCGGTGGATGCGGTGGGCGCGGACGACATGATTCTCGATATCGGCCCGCAAACCGCCGCCGCCTATGCCGCCCTGATCGCCAAGGCCGGCACCGTGGTCTGGAACGGTCCGGTGGGTGTGTTCGAATTTGACGCCTTCGGCCATGGTACCGAAGCCGTGGCGCGTGCCATTGCCGCCTCCAGCGCGTTCTCGATTGCGGGCGGTGGCGATACGCTGGCCGCAGTGGATAAATACGGCATCGAACAGCAGGTGTCCTACATTTCTACCGGCGGCGGTGCGTTCCTGGAATTTCTGGAAGGCAAAACCCTGCCGGCGGTGGCGGCACTGGCGGCGCGCACGATTTAATCGTTTGCAGGATGGGTGGCCCGACGTGTGGCTGTGGTAGCGTTGCGGCACCTCTTGGACAACGATGTCATCCGCGCTTTTATGACCGCAAGCCACGCACAACGCCCCCACACCCGCATCGTCGCCACCCTTGGCCCGGCTACCGATCCGCCGGAGGTGCTGGAGGCTATCCTGCGCGCCGGGGTGGATGTGGTGCGCTTGAACTTCTCGCACGGGGATCCGTCGGCGCAAGTGGCGCGTGGGGAAGCGGTGCGGGCGATGGCGGCCAAGCTTGGGCGCGAAGTGGGCATTCTGGCCGACCTGCCCGGCCCCAAAATCCGGGTGGAAACGTTTGCTGACGGCAAAGTGCAACTCAAGGCCGGCAACCGCTTCGACTTGGTGGCGCGGCTGGGTGTGCCGCCGGGCGATGCCACCCAAGTGGGCGTCAGTTATCTGGAATTGCCGGGCGATGTTGTCGCCGGCGATGTGCTGTTGCTGGACGATGGCATCGTGCAGTTGCAAGTGACGGCGGTGGAGGGCGAACGCATCGTCACCACCATCCTCAACGATTGTGTGTTGTCCAACCGCAAAGGCTTGAACAAACAAGGCGGCGGGCTGTCGCTGGGCGCGATCACCGAGAAAGACCGCGAGCTGATCGTGATTGCCGCAGGCATGCAGGTGGACTTCATTGCGGTGTCGTTCTGCCGCAATGCCGAAGACATGCACGAAGCGCGCCGGGTGGCACGTGCGCATGGCTGCAACGCCGCGCTGGTGGCCAAGATCGAACGTGCGGAAGCCATCGAAAACCTGACCGAAATTGTGGATGCCAGCGACGTGGTGATGGTGGCGCGTGGCGATCTGGGTGTGGAAATCGGCGATGCCGAACTGCCCGGCCTGCAGAAAAAAATCATCCGTGAATCCGTAGCGCGTGAAAAGGTGGTGATCACCGCCACCCAGATGCTGCAATCCATGGTGGACAGCCCCATCCCCACCCGCGCCGAAGTGTTGGACGTGGCCAACGCCGTCATCGACGGCACCGATGCCGTCATGTTGTCGCAAGAATCCGCCGCCGGCAGTTGGCCGGTGCGCGCAGTCGAGGCGATGGCGCGCATCTGCATGGGCGCGGAAAAACAATTCGAAGCCGATACCGATTTCGAACAAGCCAAGCGTGGTCTTGCCCGCGCCGACCAAGCCATCGCCATGGCCACCATGTTCCTGTGCGAACACGTCGGCGTGCGCGCAGTGGTGGCGATGACCGAATCCGGCGGTACCGCCCGCTACTTGTCGCGTTTCCGTTCCGCCGTACCGATTTATGCGTTCTCCCATCACGCCGGTGCGCGCCGCAAAATGGCGCTGATGCGCGACGTGTTCGCCATGGACTACGACAGCCGCGGCCAAACCCCACGCGAAGCCGCCCGCGGCAGCATCCGCCTGTTGGTCGAAGCGGGTTTATTGAACCCCGGCGACCGCGTGGTGTTTACCAGCGGCGAACACATGGAAACCAAAGGCGCCACCAATACCTTGCGCCTG
>DAORUL010000025.1:11246-19062 GCA_035433165.1 Thermomonas sp.
TTGCGGGCTATTGCCCGCTTGGTGGCTCCCATAGCTCCACTTTATTGCCTTCCGGGTCGATCACCCAGCCGAATTTGCCAAATTCGGACGACTCCGAATCGCCCAGTACATGGCAGCCCTCCGTGCGCAATGCAGCCAGTAATGCGTCGAGGTCGGCAACCCTGAGGTTCAGCATGAAGGGCGCGGGGCTGGGGTCCATTTTGTCCGTGCCCATATCAAACAGGCTCCAGATGGTCATACCGGGGGTGCTGTCGGGGCCGCCCCATTGGAAAATGGCACCCCCCCAATCGGTCACGTCAAAGCCAAGGTGGTCGCGGTACCACGCACCCAGTGCTTTCGGGTCTTTTGACTTGATGAAGATGCCGCCAATGCCGGTGACGCGTTGCATGAATGTCTCCAGTAGCCGGAAGGCCTGCTCCGCTGATGGGTGCTTGAGTGTAGCCGTACCAGCAGTGCTAGCGTGGATGAACTCCCGCTAGCGGCGCATCACCTTGATTACGCGGGCATCTTCCGCATGTTCCAGCAACAACTTGCGCACGCGGTCTTGCCAAACCGAGGCAAAGGCGGCGCGTTCTTCGACAGTGGCATCTGCGGCCAAGGCGCGCCCCATCAGCACCCGCATCTGCGGCGCAGGCGATACGCTGGACAGATCGATCGAGACATGCACGGTGTCGCCCGTATCACTGCGACAAAAACCGGCGATGCAGGACAAGTCGCCACTGCCATAGCGCAGCAGGTTATGCCGCGCATGGCGTCCTCCGATCCCGTGGAATCCGTTATTAGCCGCAGCACCCGTGAGCAAAGTGAACACCTGGGCGATAACGCCGGTGGTGCCTTCCTCTTCTGCCGTGCTCATGGTGACCACCACAGCACCACGCTCTGGCACTGCATCGGGATACAGCGCGCGCAGGGCGGCACGCGCCATCAAATACGCACCGGCCACCGTGGGGCAGGAATGCCCGGCCAAGCGCACCGCATCGGCGTAGCCATATTCAATCAAACCACCTTCCGCAGCACCTAATAATTCCGCCAATGGATCGCGCAGCACGATTCCAGGTGCCTCGGAAAAAAAGGCGGGTAGCGGCATGACTTACTCCTCAGGCAAACCGACGATGCCGAAGTCGATCACCACGCCGGCTTGCTCACGCTGGCGATATTCAACGGTGACATGCTCGCCAAAGCGCTGCCGGATTTGGCCCAGCAACGGGATGGGGTCATGGTCGTTGATGAAACGCATGGTTTCACCATTACGCAGCGCCCCCAATGCGCCAAAGATGGCGGAATGCCGAAACCGACGGGCGACTCCGCGCGCATCGAACACATGCACATTCGGGGCTGGATCAAATTGGAAAGACATCGCGGATGACTCCTGTTTGCAATTGACAGCGCCATGCTACGCACCCCAAATCCCGCTGCCCTGACCCATGTCAAGGCAGCGCATGACCCTGGAAATCAGTCGCAGGCGTCATAGTCGGCAGCTGGCCAGCAGTCAGACTCCATCCGAACCATGAAGTGGCAATCCGCGCGTATCCGGCATGCGTGGGGAGTCGCAAGCCCGGCCCGGCTATAATTGGCGGATAACTCCAACCGCCAGCAGAGCCTACGCCATGAGTATCGAACAACTTGCCGAAACCGCCCGTGCCATGGTTGCCCCGGGCAAGGGCATCATTGCCATTGATGAGTCTTCCGCTACCTGCAAGAAGCGCTTTGAGGGTGTGGGCATTGAGTGCACGGAAGAAACCCGCCGCGCCTACCGCGAGCTGCTGCTGACTGCGCCGGGCGCTAACCAGTACCTGTCCGGCGCGATCCTGTTTGACGAAACCATCCGCCAATCGACCAAGAGTGGCGTGCCGTTTGCCAAGTACATGCTGGACAACGGCATGATCCCCGGCATCAAGGTGGACAAGGGCACGGTGCCACTGGCCGGCTTCCCCGGCGAGCTGGTGACGGAAGGGCTGGACGGCCTGCGCGACCGCTTGAAGGAGTACTACAAGCTGGGCGCACGTTTTGCCAAGTGGCGCGCGGTGATCACGATCGGCGAAGACATTCCGTCGGGTACCTGCATCGAGGCCAACAGCCACGCGCTGGCACGCTATGCCGCGCTGTGCCAGGAATGCGGTTTGGTGCCGATGGTGGAGCCGGAAGTGTTGATGGATGGCGATCACGATATCGGCACCTGCTATGAAGTGACCGAAGTGGTGCTGCGTTCGCTGTTTGATGCGCTGTACAACCAGAGCGTGATGCTGGAAGGCACCATCCTCAAGGCCTCGATGGTGGTCCCGGGCAAGGCGTGCGACGAGCAGGCCAGCGTCGAGGAAGTGGCCGAATCCACGTTGATGTGTTTGAAGTCGGCGGTGCCGGCGATTTTGCCGGGTATTGTCTTTCTCTCCGGTGGCCAGAACGATCACGATGCCACCGCGCATCTGGACGCGATGAACAAGATGGGCCCGAACCCGTGGCCGCTGTCGTTCAGCTATGGCCGGGCGATGCAGCAGGCTGCGCTGAAGCTGTGGGCCGCCGACATGGCCGGCAACTACGCCAAGGCACAGGCCACCGTGTTCGAACGCGCCAAGGCCAATGGCTTGGCGGCATTGGGGCAGTGGCAGGGCTGATCGGCTCGCGCCATCGCCATGAAATCGAACGCCGGCCTAGTGCTGGCGTTCGTCTTTGTGGGGAAGCTTGACCGCCGTCGTGGTTTGCCCCCCAGCCGATGGCACAGGAAGACGGTCATCTTCGCCCGCTAAACTGCGCAGTCCACAGTACGAGCCATCTCATGCAACTGCGCTCTGGTCGTTCCATTCTTCTGTTTGCACTGTTCACGGTGCTGGCGCTGTCTGCCTGCGGTAAACAAGACAAGCCCGGCAGTAGCGGCCCCGGCGGTGGGCGTGGCAATCAGCCGGTACCCGTGGTGGTACAAACCATTGCCCTGCAGGACTGGAACGACAGCTTGCAAGCACTGGGTACGGTGCGTGCGCATGAGGCCGTGACAGTCACGGCCAAGGTCAGCGAAACCGTGCAGCAGGTGCATTTCGAAAGCGGGCAGGACGTTGCCAAAGGCGCGCCGCTGGTGACCTTGAGTGGGCAGCAGCAAGACGCGTTGTTGGCCTCGGCGCAGGCGCAGCTGAAAGATGCCGAAGCGCAATTGCAGCGGCTCACCCAATTGGGCGGTCAGCAATTGGTGGCCCGTTCCGCGGTGGATACCGCCCGCGCTACCCGCGACGCGGCACGGGCGCAGGTGGGCCAGATTCGCGCCAATCTGAGTGACCGGGTGATTCGTGCACCGTTTGCCGGCGTGTTGGGCATTCGCCAGGTCAGCCCGGGCGCGTTGGTGACACCGGGCACGGTGATCGCCACGCTGGATGATATTTCGCGCGTGTATGTGGATTTCCCGGTGGCGGAAACCGAGCTGGCGGACGTGGCACCAGCGCAGGCGTTGACCGGTACTGCGGGGGCGTATCCCGGAAAAAGTTTTGATGGACGCGTGCAGACGGTGGCGGCGCGGCTGGATGCCGGCTCGCGTTCGGCCACCGTGCGCGGCGAGTTTGCCAACCTCGAGCGTTTGCTCAAACCCGGCATGCTGGTACGTGTGGCTTTGCTGCGCAGCACCCGCAAAGCCTTGGTGGTGCCCGAATTGGCAGTGCAGCAAATTGGCAACGAGACGTTTGTGTGGCGAGCAAAGGGTGATGGCACGGTGGAGAAGGTGGATGTGGTGGTGGGTGGCCGCATTCCCGGTCAGGTGATGCTGGCCAGCGGCATTCAAGCAGGGGACCGCATCGTCACCGAGGGCACCGGCAAATTGCAGCCGGGGGCGAAGGTGGCCGCAGGCGCTGCCCCCATGGCTGATGATGCGAAGCACTAAGCCATGAATCTGTCCGATCTTTCGATCAAGCGCCCGGTGCTGGCGGTGGTGATGAGCCTGCTGCTGATCGTGCTGGGGGTGATGTCGTTCCTGCGCCTGACCTTGCGTGAATTGCCGGCCATCGATCCGCCCATCGTGTCGGTGCAGGTGGACTATCCCGGTGCTTCCGCAGGGGTGGTGGAAACCCGCATCACCAAGCCGCTGGAAGACGCGCTGGCCGGCATCGAAGGCATCAACACGATTGATTCCAACAGCCAGAATGGCAGCTCGCGGATCAGTATCGAGTTCTATGCATCGCGTGACATTGAGGCCGCGGCCAACGATGTACGCAACGCAGTCAGCCGCGTCTCCGACCGCATTCCAACCGAGGCCACGCCACCGGAAATCAGCAAGGTGGAAGCCGATTCCGATGCCATCATCTGGCTGAATCTGCGCTCCACCACGATGAACCAAATGCAGATGTCGGATTACGCACAGCGTTATCTGGTGGATCGTTTTTCCAGCTTGCAGGGCGTGGCGCGGGTGTTTCTGGGCGGCAGCCAGCAATACGCCATGCGCGTGTGGCTGGATGGCGATAAATTGGCGGCGCGCGGTTTGACCGCCAGCGATGTGGAAAATGCGCTGCGCCTTGAAAATGTGGAGCTGGGCGCGGGCCGGATTGAATCCACCAATCGCGATTTCATTTTGCGCGTGGCGCGTGACTACACCACCCCCGAGGCCTTCGCACGGATGCCGCTGGGCAAGGGCAGCGATGGTTATGTGGTGACACTGGGCGACGTGGCGAAGGTGGCGTTGGAGTCCACCGAGCGCCGCGCCTACTACCACAGCAATGGCGAACCGGCGATGGGGATCGGCATCGTCAAGACGTCCACCGCCAACAGTCTGGACGTGGCGAAGAAAGCGATTGCAGAGGGCGACAAGATTCGCGCATCGCTGCCCAAAGGCACCGATATTTACGTCGCCTACGACAGCACCACCTTCATTTCGGCGGCGGTGGAACGCGTGTATGAAACCCTGATCGAAGCGATCGTGCTGGTGCTGGTGGTGATCTGGTTGTTCCTGGGCAGCGTGCGTGCGGCGATGATCCCGGCGGTGACGGTGCCGGTGTGCGTGATCGCCTCGTTCATCGCGCTGTATGCATTCGGGTTTTCGATCAATCTGCTCACCTTGCTGGCCTTGGTGCTGTGCATCGGCTTGGTGGTGGACGATGCCATCGTGGTGGTGGAAAACATCCAGCGCCGGGTGGACTTGGGTGAGCCGGCATTGGTCGCCGCACGGCGCGGCACCAAGCAGGTGGCGTTCGCGGTATTGGCCACCACGGCGGTGTTGATCGCGGTGTTTTTGCCGGTGGGATTCTTGCAGGGCAATACCGGGCGGCTATTTCGCGAATTGTCGGTGGCGTTGGCGGCGGCGGTGGCCATTTCGGCCTTCGTTGCGCTGACCCTGACCCCGATGATGGCGTCCAAATTGCTGCGCCCGCATACCGGCCCACATGCGGTGCATGAAAACAAGGTGAGCGAGTGGCTCAATGCACGGTTCCAGCGGCTGGCCGGTGGCTACCGTCGCGTACTGGGGCGCAATGTGCATCGGGTCGGGCTGTTTGCCGGCCTGCTGCTGGCCGCCGTCGTTGCGCTGGTGGCCTTGTTCAAATTGCTGCCCACCGAATTGGCACCGTCGGAAGATCGCGGTTCGTTCCAATTGATGATGGAAGGCCCGGAAGGCGCGGGCTTTGATTACACCGTGGGGCAGATGAAAAAAGTCGAAGCCATTTTGGCCAAAGACATCGGCCCCGATAAAACCATCCTGCGTGCCAACCCGCGTGTGCCGGGCAGTTTCGGGGCCAGCGAAGAAATGCATACCGGGCGTGCCATGGTGTTTTTGCAGCCTTGGGATAAGCGCAGCAAAAGTACGGTGGAACTGGCGGCCGAGCTGGAAAAGAAATTTGCCGGGCTTGCCGGTGTGAAAGTACGCACGCAGGCCGGTGGTGGGCTGGTGCGCACGCGCGGGCAGCCATTCCAATTGGTCCTCGGTGGGCCCGATTACAAAGAGCTGGCCGGTTGGCGCGACATCATGCTGGCCAAGATGGCAGACAACCCCGGGTTTATGGGGCCGGATTCGGATTACAAGGAAACCCGGCCGCAGATGCGGGTGGTCATCGACCGTGCGCGTGCGGCGGATCTGGGCGTCTCCGCCACCGACATCGGTCATGCGCTGTCCACCATGATGGGCGGCATCCGCGTGACGACCTTTGTCGATAACGGCGAGGAATACGACGTCAAGCTGCAAGCCGACCGCAAAGGCCGTAATTCGGTGGCCGCGCTGGATGCCTTGCAGGTGCGTGGACGCGGTGGCGTGTTGGTGCCGCTATCGAATTTGGTGACGCTGAAGGAAGTGGCCGAACCGGGCACCTTGAACCGCTTCAACCGCCTGCGTTCGATCACCTTGAGTGCGCGTCTGGCACAGGGCTATCCGCTGGGCGAAGCGGTGACATGGGCGCAAAAAACAGCGCGGGAAAGCCTGCCCGATTATGCGCAGATCAGTTGGAAAGGCGAGTCGCGTGAGTTGCAGCAATCCGGTGGTGAGGTGCTGGTCACCTTCGCGCTGGCGCTGCTGATTGTGTATCTGGCGTTGGCGGCGCAATTTGAAAGCTTCCTGCATCCCTTGGTCATCATGCTGACCGTGCCGCTGGGTGTGCTGGGCGCATTGATCGGGTTGTGGGTCACCAAGGGCACGGTCAATTTGTTCTCGCAAATCGGCATCGTGATGTTGGTGGGCTTGGCGGCGAAAAACGGCATCCTGATTGTGGAGTTTGCCAACCAGCTGCGCGATGAAGGCCGCAGCATCCACGATGCGATTGTCGAAGCCGCAGCGACCCGGCTGCGCCCCATTTTGATGACCTCCATTGCCACCGTGATGGGCGCTGTGCCGCTGGTGATTTTTGGTGGCCCAGGCTCGGCCAGCCGTGCCACGATTGGCATTGTGGTGATCTTCGGGGTGTCGTTCTCGACCCTGTTGTCGTTGTTCGTGGTGCCGGCGTTCTATGCGCTGCTGGCCAAATACACGCATTCGCCGGAAGAACTTGCGCATACTTTGGAAAAATTGGAAGCGGAAACCCCGCAGGCAGGCGGTCATGCGTGATCACGATGGTAATTCCCCGTGGGGGTCTGGCTCCAAAGCACGGGGCCCGAAAGCGCACAGCCCGCGCCCAACGGGTGAGGACGCGCCGCGCCTCCATCCTCCCAGAGAGGGCGCGTCGCGCCCTTATTCGCCACGCCATGCCCCCGTACGCGAGGCAGTGCCGCATCAGGATGCAGCGCCCGCACACCCCGCGCGTGAGCGCCGCGATGCCGAGCTGCGCCTGTATGGCATGAACGCCGTGCAAGCGGTGTTTGCGCGCCGCCCGCAGGCATTGCGCAAGTTGTATTTGAGCGAGGCCCGCATTCCGCAGTTGCAGCCACTGTTGAAGTGGTGTGTGGCCAACCGCGTGGGTTATCGGGTGGTGGACGATGGCGATTTGCAGAAGCTTGCCGCCAGCGCGCACCACGAGGGCGTGGTGGCGGAAGTGCTGCGCGAGGAGCCGCTGCCGTTGTCGAGCTGGCTGCGCGATCTGCCTGCGGGGCCGCAATGTGCGCTATGGCTCGATGGCGTGGGCAATCCGCATAATTTTGGCGCGATTTTGCGCAGCGCGGCACATTTCGGGGTCAGCGCCATTTTGCTGCCCAAACATGCCACCTTGTCCCTGTCCGGCGCGGCGGCGCGGGTGGCCGAAGGTGGCGCGGAAGTGCTGCCGATGGTGCGGCTGGGGCGCGAGGACAATAGTCTTGCGCAATTGCACGCCGCCGGGTTTCAGTTGGCGGCCACCGTGGTGCGCGGCGGCGGCGATGTATTCAACATCACCCTGCCGCAGCGCTTGATTTATGTGCTGGGCGCGGAAGCCGTGGGCATGTCGCCGGAACT
>DAORUL010000026.1:0-12819 GCA_035433165.1 Thermomonas sp.
TCTTGGCGTCGCGGTCATGCGCAGTTCATCCATGCAAGAGCGCATGGCAGCCAATTTGCGTGACCGCAGTTTGGCTACCCAGGCGGCCGAGGCGGCTTTGGCACAAGCGGTTACCAATCTCAATGGGATCGCAAAGTTCAGAACCACTGCCCCTGTTGCGCAAGACTGCACAGATTATGGGGTATGCCCTACATTTACCGATAAGACTGGCGCGACATGGAAAGCGGGCCCTACGGTAGGTGGTGCAAACGGCGTCCCTAAAGCCACGACCGATTACTGGATTGAATATCTGGGTGAAAACCAGACTGCGATGGAGACCGGTGGCGTTATTCCGTCATCCGAGACCGTTGCCCTAGGTCCAATGTTCCGCATCACTGCGCGCAGCCAAGCCATTGGCCGCGCCTCCGTGACCCTGCAAACCGATGTTATTTACCGCTTCCAGCGGCTGTGAGTCAGAGATGAAGACCCAACTCCCCAAGCCCCGTCGTCAGCTGATTCCCGTCTCACCGCAGTGGTGGGCGGCACCTGCGGCATTTATGGCCACTATGCTGGCATTGCCTGTGAATGCTGGGATTGTGATTCCTGACGAGCCGCTGACATCGGGTGCGCGTGTAGCACCCAACGTGTTGTTCATCCTCGACGATTCCGGGTCGATGGCATGGCGCAACATGAATAACAAATTTATTACCGAAATTACTGGGTCGGGCAGCTTTAGTAGTACTCCAGATGCGGGCGGTGTTTTTGATGGAACCGGTATCTCAAGCGAGAGTTCTGGTAACGACAAGATGTATATGCAGAACTACATCACCAACACCTTATATTACAATCCAGCGGTGAACTACCAGCCGTGGATGGGGCCGGATGGTAACCGTCTGACGGGTGGTGTCAGTTTTACGAGCGCCTTTGATAGTAGTAATTACGCAACGTACTCGCCAATTGGGACGAATGGTGGTTCTAGGAATTTGTCGAATAACGCTCAAACGTTCTATGTGCCAAAGAACCCGGCGAGCACCGATAATGCGTACCTGGGTAAGGTTGATAATTATTATCGTTACCAGATTCCATCCGGTGGAACTGATGTGGTGCGTGCAGAATACGGTGCGGTGGTTGATAGTGGTTGGATATCGATTGCGGTGTCTCCATCCAGTGGTTCGGTCAAGCAGGCCAATGTCAATACGCATACGCTAGGCGCGGTGCCTAGTGGGGCACGTTTGCAGTTGGATATCGAGTCGCAAAACTCACGTCACGGCCACTATGAATTAAAAGACCCTTCCAGTGCGGTGGTCTGCACTTTGCAGTTTGGGGATAGTGAAACTAAAAGTTGCAGTATCAATCCAACGTCAGCTGGGGTGTACACCTTAGTGGCAACAGATGCATTCCCAGATAATAATGCGGCCGACTATAAGCTTAAGGCATGGTATAGAACTACTAATCGTTGCGGTAGTGGTAACGGTAGCTATGATTGGATCAATTGCACGTCAGCTACGCCCACCGGACGCAGCGTCGCAGCTGAATTGACCAATTTTGCCACTTGGTTCTCCTATAGCCGCACTCGTATCAAGTCCGCTAAGGCTGGCGCAACCGAGGCGTTTCGGAGCTTAGGGAAGAAGGTGCGCGTAGGCTATCGCACCATCTGGAATCGTAATAATCTGGATATCCCAGTGGCAAGTGGTGATGGTCGTTTCTACAACGACAGCACTAGCAGCCCTAATATCACCAACCGCACTGATTGGTACAACCATTTGCTCGGTGCTGCTGCTAGTGACGGCACCCCGCTACAGTCCGCTCTGAACTCCGCAGGACAGTATTTCAGTAGCGATAGTAGTTCTGGCCCCTATGGCCCAGAATCGGGGAGTGACCAGTTGTCGTGCCGACAGAATTTCACAATTCTGACCACGGATGGTTATTGGAACAACAATACAATTTCAACGGGGAATTCCGATAATACTGCTGGCAGCGCGATCAAGGGGCCGAAAGGCGCAACCTATACCTATAATCCGGTGGCACCGTTTAAGGACAGCTATTCCAGCACGTTGGCCGATATCGCTATGCGCTATTGGAAGACCGACCTGCGTACTGAAAACTACATGGGCAACACCAGTAAGCCCGACAATAACAATGTGCCGACCACCGATTCTGATCCCGCATTCTGGCAACACATGGTCACCTTTACCATTTCTATTGGCTTGAAGACGACGTTGGGTTGGTCCTCTGTGGATGACGTGCCTGCCAATCCGGCATGGCCGGATCCGGATACGTCTAATCCAGGCAATGATAATCCCAAGCGTATTGATGACCTGTTGCACGCGGCAGTGAATGGCCACGGTACATTTGTCGCAGCGTCCAGCCCCAGCGAATTTACCGCTGGTTTGACCCAGGCCTTGGCCGCAATCGCCCAACGCACTAGCTCGTTCTCCAACGTGGCTACCAATGCGGCCTCGATCAAATCGGGCGGCAAGGTGTTCAATGCCAATTACACGTCGGGTTTGTGGTCTGGTGGCGTGAGTGCGTGGACACTGGATGCCAGTAATAACCCGACCACGTTGGCATGGAATGCCAGTATTCCAGCCGTGGCTAGCCGCAAGGTTTACACCTATGACGGCGCAATGGGTGCGACTTTCCCGACCGGAACCCAGAAAACAGCATTGGTGCGTACAGGTGGCCCGGTAGATTATCCGGCCACGGGTGATGAAAATGCCGATTACATCAAGGGCGACAGCAGCAAAGAAGAGCGCAACAACGGTTTGTTACGCAATCGCCCCAATACCGTACTGGGTGATATTGTCGGTTCGTCGCCAGCCTACGTTGCGGATACAGATACGCTCTATGTTGGCGCTAATGACGGCATGCTGCATGCGTTTAATGCGGCGGACGGAAAAGAGCTTTTCGCTTATGTGCCCAACTTGCTAGATTTCAGTAACCTAGCGCAGATCAGCCGTGGTGACTACGAGCATAAATTCTTTGTCGATGGCCCTGTAGTGGTGACCAACCGCAAGTTGACACCCAGCAAGAACTTGTTGGTGGGTGCGCTGGGCAAAGGTGGCAAAGGCTTATATGGGCTAGATGTCACCACGCCGGCTGGTTTTGGTACCAGCAATGTCAGCTGGGAGCTGGGCGATACCGTCAATGGCAATATGGGCTTGGTCATGGGGCGGCCAGTACTTGCCAAGGTCAAAACTGGAGTGGCAGCGGCGATCATCGGCAATGGTGTCAATAGCACCAATAACAAAGCGGTATTGATTGTGGTCAATGCGGAGACGGGTGCTGTCATTCGCGAGATTGATACCGGCGCAGGCGGCTCCAGTACACCCAATGGGCTATCCGCCCCCACGGGTATCCTAGGGCCGGATGGCAGGACCATTGCTTACGCATATGCAGGTGATCGGCTGGGCAATGTCTGGAAGTTTGACCTGACCAACGCCTCGCCTAGTAGCTGGACGGCTACCAAATTGTTTACGGCAAAATCCAATGATGGCACTGGCGCTGTGCAGCCCATCACTGGCGGTGTTACCGTAGCCACAGATCCGAAAACCTATAAGCGCTGGGTGTTTTTTGGTACAGGGAGTTTCCTGACGATCACTGAAGGCGATGATAAGACTGCGAGCACGCAGGGTATGTATGGGTTTATGGACGATGGCGCGGCGGTGACTTATTCCGACCTGAAGAAGCGAGGTGTTAACAACACAGGTGCCACTCAAGACGGTTATCCGGTGCGGACATTCGATGCCAAGGCCGATTTGGACAGCGGGAAGAAGGGCTGGTACTTGACTCTGCCAGGTAAAGGTGAGCGTATCGTGCAAGATGCGCAATTGGTGGCCAATATCTTGGTGACCGCAAGCATGATTCCTGAAGGTGATGCCTGTGATGCATCGGGAACAGGCTATATCAATGCATTGGATGCGTTTACTGGAACCAGTGCCGGCAGCTCATTCTTTGACTTGGATGGTGATGGTAGTACTACTGATTCAGCTATTGGCGGTGTGCCTGTGGGGTCGGTGAACTTTGGTGTTGGGATGCCTACGCTGCCGATCTTCTTGGATGGTAAGTTGATTGTGGGTGGTACCAATGCCGGTAGTGGTTCGCCGGGTGCAGGCGGTATCAGCAAGAAGAGCTGGAGCCGCGTGTCTTGGCGTGAAATCCGGAGCGACTGACGGCCATGAATGACTACAAGGAAAAAACGATGTCCGCTTCCCGTGCGTCCGGCTTTAGCCTGATTGAGCTGATGGTGGTGGTTGCCATCATTGCCATCCTCGCTTCGATTGCGTTGCCGTCCTATAACGATCATCAACGCAAGACGCGCAGGGCGGCAGGCACCGCCTGCCTGACTACGGTCGCGCAACGCATGGAGCGGGTCTACACCACCGACATGTCGTATTCGTCGGCCCCCGCAATTGGCAGCCTGACGGGTGCCTGTGAGCCGGATACCCTGACGTTTTATACGTTCTCGTTCTCTTCTGGCCCAGTCGCCAAGTTCTATGAACTGAGTGCTGCCCCCGCGGGTAAACAGTCAGGGGATTCCTGTGGCACGTTGAAGCTGGATCAAAGGGGTAAAAAGACGCCATCAACTGCCGGTTGCTGGTAGCGGTTACAGCTCTTGACTCCCCCCCCGCAAAACCCGCCGCAAGGCGGGTTTTTCCATGCAATGAATTTCTGTTGAAACTACGTCTTCAGCATTGTGAAGATGTGTTAACGTCCATACGTGCGCGTATACCCCCACATGCACGCACGTGTATCCGACGCATTCGGCCATTGGGTCGTTTGTTTGCCGTGTCCAATGACTACACAAGATCGATCACACAGAGGGGAACCGCCATGCAGAGCACGCAACCACAACGCCGCCCACTCACCATCGCCGTTCTGGCGGGATTGATGGGTTTCAGCAGCCTGCCGGTAGTGGCACAGGATGCCGCCACGGCGACGGACAAGAAAGTTGAGCCGAAGACGCTGGACACCATGGTAGTGACTGCGCAGAAGCGTGAAGAAATCATGCAGAACGTACCCATTGCGGTGACGGCGCTGTCGCAGCAAACCTTGCAGGACACAGGTGTGCGTGACATCAAGGATCTGCAAATTCTGGTGCCGGGGTTGACCGTGACCAGCACCCAAAGCGAGGCAATCACCACCGCGCGCCTGCGGGGCATTGGCACGGTGGGCGACAACATTGGCTTGGAGTCGTCGGTGGGGGTGGTGATTGATGGCGTGTTCCGCTCGCGCAACTCGGTCGGGTTCGGGGATCTGGGCGAACTGGAACGCATCGAGGTGTTGAAGGGGCCGCAGGGCACCTTGTTCGGCAAGAACACATCGGCGGGTGTGATCAATGTCGTCACACGCAAGCCAGACGACGTGTTTTCGGCTGATGGCGAGGTGACATTTGGCAATTACGGTGCGCTGGGCCTGGCCGGTGGCATCAATGCGCCACTGGGTGACTACGCGGCGCTGCGTGTGTATGTGGCGCATCGTGACCGTGACGGCTGGATGAAAGTAGTGACCGGCGCAGGCCCGCGCACCAACGATCGCGATTACGACCAGGATTTCGACACCTTCCGCGCCAAATTGCTGCTGCAGCCCACCGACAAGGTGGAGATTGTGCTGTCGGCCGATTCCACCCGTCGCAATGAAAACTGCTGCACGGCGGTGCAACTGGTCAGCGGTGAGAGTTCGGTGTTGATCAACAAATTGGGCGGCGGCAATGCCATTGCCCCCACCGGGCATGCCGATCCTTGGGCGCGGGTGGCGTACAGCAACCGCGATACCACCCAGAAAATCAATGATCGAGGTGCGCAGGCGGAGGTCAATATTGACCTGGATATGCTGGCCGGAGCGCGCTTGACCTCGATAACCGCAGGCCGTGACTGGGATGCCATCAACGGTCGGGATTTTGATTTTTCCACTGCGGATTTGATCTACATGAGCCCGCAAAAAGATGAGTCGTATGCGCGGGTGAAAAGCTTCAGCCAGGAAATTCACCTGAGTGGCAGTACCGCCAAGCTGGACTGGCTGGTGGGTGGCTTCTACAGCAATGAAACCATAGATCGTAACGAGAGTTACCGCATTGGCGCGGCGTATGAGCCGTATTTGTCGATTGGGCTGTTGTCGATGATCAACCCGGCGCTGGCCGGCCTGCCCAATGCGGCCACCTTCATGGCCGATGCCACCGGCAGGCCGTATGGCACGGTGTTTGCCGGCTTGGGCGCGTTGGATCGTTACAAGCAAGAAGCCAGGAGTACGGCGCTATTCACCAACAATACGTGGCATGCCACCGAGGCATTGGATGTCACGATGGGCCTGCGTTACACCCGTGAAACCAAGGATCTGTTGTCGGTGTACAGCAACCCGAATGGCGGTTTGGGGTGCGCATCCTATTTTGGTGCGACCGGCATCAGCCCGGCTGCAATCGGCCGAATCGCTGCCGCGTTGACTGCGCGTGGCGTCCCGTTTGCGTCCTTGCCCGCCGCCAACCAACAGGCCTTGATCAGCAATATCGTGGGCTACAGCTGCTTGCCGTGGGCCAATGTGCAGCACAACGGGCGCCACACCGACCAGTCACGCAGCGAAAACGAATGGTCGGGCACGCTGAAGGCCGCTTATCGCTGGAACGAGCATGCGATGACCTATCTGTCGTATGCACGCGGCTACAAGGCCGGTGGCTTCAACTTCGACCGCGTGCAATCGTCCAACGGGCTGTCCAGCGGCGGTTCCGGCATCACCCCGGTCAATGACACCTCGTTCCCCGGTGAATTCGTGGATAGTTGGGAATTGGGTGCCAAGACCACCTGGGCGGGTGGCAACCTGCTGTTCAATGCCGCGCTATTCCACCAGAAGTACAGCAACTTCCAGTTGAACAGCTTCCTGGGAACCAGCTTTGTGGTGCGCTCGATCCCGGAAGTGATATCCAAGGGGCTGGATGCGGAATTGCTGTGGGCTCCCAAAACTGTGCCCGGCCTGATGCTGCAAACCGGCTTGATGTATGCCGATACCAAATACGGCAACAGCATCCCCGGTTGTGATTTCGTGGGGCCGGGTGCACTGACCCCGCAGTGTCCGGCGATTGGCGCGCTGTACAAGCTGCCGGGTGCGCAAATGAGTTTTGCACCGAAGCTGTCCGGTTCGGCATCGCTGACTTACGAGTGGGATATCGGCACGTCGCTGGAAGGCCGCTTCAATATCGGTGGCAAGTACATGTCCAGTTACAACACCGGCTCGGATCTGGATGCCGAAAAGCATCAGGGTGCCTACACCGTTGCCAATATGCGGGTGGGGATTGGCTCGCGTGATCGCAAATGGCAGGTGGAGTTGTGGGGCACCAATGTGTTCAACACCCGGTATGTGCAAGTGGGCTTCGACGGCCCCTTGCAGGCACTGGGCTCGCCGGAGCCGGGCAACCCGAAGAACACATATGACGCATTCCTGGGCGCACCCCGCATGTACGGGGCGACTTTGCGGGTACGTTTCTGAGGTCTGGCTGTTTCGTTTTGGACGTGCTTGCGCTACAACGCATGCACGTTCTGCGAGTGTTGACCGATGAGTGTGCCTACCGATGCCGAACTTGATGCGCTAGCCGCCACGACTGGCCAACAACTGCTGGCTGCACGCCATATGTTGGTGACGGCGGAAAGTTGCACCGGTGGCTGGATTGCCAAGTGCATGACCGATATTGCCGGTTCATCTGCGTGGTTTGACTGCGGCATGGCCGCCTATAGCTACGAAGCCAAACAAGCCTTGTTGGGCGTGCGTCCGCAGACCCTGGAAACCCACGGTGCGGTCAGCCGCGAATGCGTGGTGGAAATGGTGTCGGGCGCACTGGTGCATTCTGGCGCCAGCATTGCCGTGGCAGTCACCGGCATCGCCGGCCCAGGCGGTGGCAGCGACGACAAGCCGGTGGGCACGGTATGGGTCGGCTGGAAAAAACGAGGTGGCTATGCGCGCGCCGAGGTCTTTCATTTCGAAGGCGACCGCGATGCCGTGCGTCGGCAGACGGTAGTCACGGCCTTGCGTGGGGTTGCGCGGTTGTTGGTCGCTTGAGGGTGGGGGCCACCCTGCTGGAGGGCCACCGCTGGTGGGAGCGCGCCCTGCGCGCGACACGCAGCCATTGGGTCGCGGCCAGGGGCCGCTCCCACAAGGGGGTCGGTTCGACAAGGAGTGACCCAGCAATTGTGGGCGCGCGCCTTGCGCGCGATCCACCGGATTCGGATTAACGATTCGTCATGCTGCGGAGAGCTTGCGGTGAGCAGGCCGGTCGCAGGATACATCGGAGACATCGCTACACACTTCACCACCACCACGATGGGAGTTCGGCAATGAAACAGATGATTCAAGCAATGACTCTGGCCGCGTTCATGTTTGCTGCCGGGCAGTCATATGCCGCGGCACAAGCTGCAGCACCGGCAACTGCCAAGCCTGCGGCTGCCGCCGCCAAGGCCGCCCCCGCCGCAAAAGCAGCCCCGGCTGCGAAGGCTGCCTCCTCCGCAGCACCGGCCAGCGCCGCCAAGCCGGCAACCGCAATGGGCACCGCCCCGGCCGCCGCACCCGCCGCCGCGCCGATGGATGCCAAAAAAGAACGCTGCCACGATGCGAAAGGCAAGTTCACCAAGTGTGACGGTCCGGCAGCCGCCAAGAAGAAGGAGCCCTGCCGTGATGCCAAGGGCAAGTTCATCAAGTGCAAGAGCTGATCGTTTGAGGGTTTGACGGCCATCCCCGTGCAGACGTGCGGGGATGGCTGTTTGTTTTGGTGACAATTCAGATTTGCACCAGCCCCAGGCGTGCGGCTTCCAGTGTGGCCTCGGCACGGCTGTTGATATTGAGTTTGCGGTAGATGCTTTTCAGGTGATCGGACACCGTGTGCTTGCTGATCTGCAGGCGATCCACCAATTCGGGTAATCGGCAACCTTTGCTGACCAGGACCAGCACGTCGCGTTCGCGTGGGGTCAGGACTTCAACCCCCGGTGCGTTGTCACCGGCAGCTATCGGCTGGAAGGCCCGCAGCAGGCGTTGTGCGATCGCCGGGGACAGGGCAGGCTCGCCGCGCAAAATGCCGTCGAGCGCGGCGGCCAGGCGTTCTTCGGGTTGATCCTTGAGCAAATAGCCTTGCGCCCCGGCACGCAGAGCGGGGAACACATGGGCATCGTCACCAAATAATGTGGTCACCACAATCGTGCAGTCTGGCCATTGCTGCGCCAATGGACGAATCAGCGTGGTGCCATCGCCATCGGGCAATCCCAAATCCACCAGCGCCAATTGTGCTGGCGGCGCGCTTTGCAGGAGGCGCCTGCCTTCCGCCAGCGTAGGCGCATGGGTCACCTGGATGCCTGGAAAGCGCGCCTGCAGTAATTTGCCCAGCCAAGCAGCGACGTCAGGCAAATCTTCCAGCAACAGCGCATGAGCAGGGATGGCGGTCATCGAGACATGTTGCGCTGGGGCTGGAGACTCGGGCATCCCGCGGCTGCGGGGGGCAATGGGAAGCTCAGACGGACTTTGGTGCCCCCCAAGGTGCCTTGCTGCCAGTCGATATTGCCACGCAGCTCATCGGCACGATTGCGCATGCTGCGGGTACCACGGCCATCGCCGATGCGAGTGGGGTCAAATTGCCCGTCATCGGTGACTTCAAACACCAGTGCGTTGCCGGATACACCCACCACGATCCGCAAATGCTCGGCATCGGCATGCCGCAGTGCATTGGTGACCGACTCACGGCCAATGCGGAACAAGTGCATGGTTTGCGCGCGATCCAGTGCGGGGTCAGGCAGGCCGTCTTTTTGCTGCCATGTCAATTCGATGGCGCGGGTCTGCAGACGCTGATCGGTTTCATCGCGCAATTGCGCCAGCACTTCCAGCAAACTGCCTTCGATGCTGCGTTCACGGCTGAGGATGGCGCGCAAATCCTGCAGAATTTCACGCACCAACGGTTGCTCGGAGGCGGGCACGCGGTGCAGCAAGGTCAGCAGGCGGCTGCCGACGTCATCGTGCAAGTCGTCGTAGATGCGCTGACGTTCAGCCTCCAACGCCTGTGCCAACGCGAGCTGCTGTTGCAATGCGGACAGGTCAGGGCTGGGCGGGGATGCCAGCGGTACAACGCGTCTCCACCAATTCCGTAGCGCCATCATCTATGACTCTCCAGCGGTTGCGCGTTGATTTTGTGCGAGTGATTCCGATTGTAGGGTATCCATGCGGCTCAGCCGGGCAGGCTGCGGCAGCCCAGCGCCATCAGGATGCCGTGCATGGCCGGCAGTTGCATCAGCCAGGGTGCGATCACGGTCAGCAGACCCGCGGCGATCACCAGCAGGCCAGCAACGATGCGCAGCGGCCCGCGTTGCAAGCGTTGGCCGATGCGTTGCCCGGCCCACGTCAGCGACACCATCACGGGCAAGGTGCCCAGCCCGAAGGCGGCCATGGTCAGGGCGCCGTGCACCGCGCTGGCCGAGAGCCACGCGGCGGCCAGCAGCGTGGTGGACAGGCCGCAGGGCATCCAGCCCCACAGCATGCCCAGTGCCAGGCGCTTGCCGGCGGTATTGGCCGGCAACAGGCGACGTTGCAGTGGCCGCAACGCCAGCCACAGCCGGTTGCCGGGGCCGCCAAAAAAGCGCGGGATGCGGCCGCGCTGATCGAACATGCGCAGGCCGGCCAGGATCAACACCAGACCCACCGCAGCGCGCATGGCGATGGGCAACCAAGGAATGCGCGCCAGACCCAGCAGGCCGCCACCCAGCCCGCCCACGAGGGCGCCGGCCAGCGTATAGCCCAGTACCCGCCCCAGATTGGGTTGTGCCGCTGCCCACCAGCCACGGGATTGTGTGGAAAACCCGGTGGCAATGCCGCCGCACATGGCCACGCAATGCGCACCGCCGAGCAGGCCGGTGAGCAGTGCGGCACCGAGTACGAGTGTGTCAACCGGCATCACTGTCTGCGGACGGGGGCGCCGGTGGCGTGGCGGGTTTGGTCAGCGCTGGCGGGTCTTCGCGCAGGATGTCCAGTGCGGGGGTGTCCAAATCTTCGAACTGCCCGTGCTTGACCGCCCACGAGAAGAGCAGTGCGGCGACCCCGATCATCACCAAGCTGATAGGAATCAGGAACAGCAAAATATTCATGGACGTACCACTCGGGTCAGGCGCAAGGCATTGGCTGTCACCACCAGTGAAGACAAGGCCATGCCCAGTGCCGCCAACCAGGGAGTGACGTTGCCGGTCGCTGCCAACGGAATGGCAAGCAAGTTATAACCCAAGGCCCAAGCCATGTTTTGGCGAATGATGCGGCGCGTGCGGCGCGCAATACCCAGTGTGGCGGGCACAGTGCCAAGCGCACTGCCGGCCAGGACGAGATCGGCGGCGCGTTGCGCCAAGGCAGCGCCATCGCCGATCGCCAGCGACACATCGGCACCGGCCAGGACCGGGGCATCGTTCAGGCCATCGCCCACCATCGCCACCACGCGGCCCTGCTGTTGCAGACCACGCACCAGCGCCAATTTGGCTTGCGGAGTTTGCCGCGCGTGGACGTTGGCGATGCCCATGGCGTGGGCGAAGCGCTGCACCGACGCCGGCGCATCACCGCTGGCCAGATGCAGGGTGACCTCTTGTGCGCGCAGCGCTTGCAATGCCGCCACCGCATCCTGGCGTTGCTGTTCGACGAAGGCAAAGCGCGCACGTGCGCCACTGCCATTGGCCAGCCACACCGCGCCATCGTCCTCGCCGGCACCTGCAAACGGGGCGGTGCCGATGCGCCAGTGCTGGCCGTCGATCCAGCCTTCCACGCCTTGCCCGGCAATGGCGCGCACGCCGGTGGCGGCAGGGATGTTCTCAACCTGTGCAAATGCGGAGGCCAAGGGGTGACTGCTGTCGCGTTCCAACGCGGCAGCGATGCGCAGGGCGGTTTGCGCATCAATCCCCGTGCAGTGGTCGATTGTTTGCAGCACCGGCTTGCCATCGCTGAGGGTGCCGGTTTTATCGAACACCACATCTGTCACGCGCGCCAGCCGGTCCAGCCCGTCCGGGCGCACCGACAGCACACCGATCCTGGCCAGTGCGCCATGCGCGGTAGCCAGTGCGGCCGGCACGGCCAGTGACAATGCGCACGGGCAGCTAATCACCAGCAGCGAGAGCACCACTTCAAATGCCCGTGCGGGTTCATGCACGCGCCACCACGCGTACACCGCAATCGCAGCCAGCAGCAGGCCCGCGACAAACCAACCTGCGATGCGCTCGGCACCCCGCGCCATGGCGGGCCGGTGTGCCTGCGCGGTTTCCACCAGGCGCACCAGTTCGGCCAAGCGGGTCGCTGCGCCCACTTGGGTAATGCGGATGCGTGCGGCGTGCTCGCGGCAGGCGGTACCGGCATACACGGCAGCACCGGCGTGCTTGGCCACGGGGGCGGCTTCGCCGGTGAGCAACGATTCTTCGAAATGCGCATCGGCATCCAACAGCACGCCATCGGCGGGGACAGGCTCACCCACCGCCACGCGCACCACGTCTTCCACCGCGAGCGCGTCGATGGGGACCGATTCGCGACTGCCGTCGGCCCGCTCGCGGGTGGCAAACGCGGGCCGCGCCCGCGCCAATGCGTCCACCTGTGCCGACGCAATGCTGCGTGCGCGTTGTTCCAATTGGCGGGCGACCAGCAGCAGGAAAACAAACATCACCGCCGCGTCATACCAGACATGCGTGCCGCCTTGCACGGTCTCCCAAGTGCTCACCGCCCATGCCAGCAGGGTGGAACCGGCGATGAGCACATCCATGCCCAAGCGGCGGTTGCGCATCTCATTCCACGCGCCAACGATAAACGGCCAGCCGGCCCAAAACACCACCGGGGTGGACACCATGAAGGTGATCCAGC
>DAORUL010000026.1:12919-18676 GCA_035433165.1 Thermomonas sp.
CGGGATCCCACGTGATGCGGATGCGCCCGGTAATCGCGTTTGCACTGGTGTCCAGTACACCGGCTTCGCGGGTCAAGGCGCGATCAATCAGCCACGCGCAGGCGGCACAGCGCATACCGTCAGTGAGTAGGGTGATTTCGCGGCCACCGGCCACGTTGCGGGCATGGCTGGCGAGTAATTCTTCGCGGTCCCACACCGCAAGCGAGGGCGCATCGGCATCTACCCGTCCGGCCGGCGCGCTGCGCAGGCGGTAGTAGTCGCCCAGATGCGCGTCGCTGATCCAATGCGCCGCCGCAGCGCAGCCGTCGCAGCAAAAAGCCCGTGCACTGCCATCGAACTCGGCCTGCACCGGGTGCTGCGGCAAGGGTTCGCCGCAGTGGTGGCAGACGCTGAGCGCAGTCACGGTCTTAGGGTTGCGGGCTATCGGGCGGTGCGGTGTCTTCCACCGCCGGCCGCAACTGGGCGGCCAGTTGGCCCTTGGGCATGCGGCCACGCAAACGCCACTGTTCGCCTGTTGCCGGTTGCAATTGCAGCAGCCAATCGTGATCAAGAGCAGGTTTGGCGTCGATGCGCCAGCCGGCTTCGTGCGGGGCAAGTTGCAACACCAGGTCATCGGCTTCGCGGGTGGGATGGTGCAACTTCAATTGCAGTGCTGCGCTGTGGTCAAAATCGCCACTGACCGGCAACACTTCGATAAACCCATGTTCCTCGTCATAGCGCGCAATCGCACCCAGCTTGCGTTGTGCGGCACGCGTATCCGGGCTCAAGTCGGCCTGCTGTGCTTGGCCGGTGCGCTGCACCTTGTCCGGCACCACATCCATCGGGCCGTCGGCATTGGCGACCACATACATCACCACACTACCGATCACGACAGCACCGACCAGGAGCACCATCAACCAGACGATGGGTTGCCGCCACGGGGAGGTTTTCTGTTCCATTGAAATGTCCTTTGTGTGCCCGGCGTGCCGGACACGGCTTTAGAGGATTGACCGGTGGATGGGTTCAAATAGGACCGAAGAAGGCGCTGTCCACTCGCTTCTTGGCACTGCCATCGCTGGCTTCGATCACAAAGGTGACGTCATGCCGGCCCTTGATGGGGCTGTTACTGCCAATCTCGACATCTTGCGCAATCACCTGACCGGCCGGGACTTTGACAGCCAGCGGGCTGCCTTTGAGTGCCAGCGGCGACTTGTCGGCCACTTCAATCTGCACGCGGTACACATGATCGGTGTCGGTTTTGTTGACCAGCTTCAAGGTGTAGCCATTGGCGATGTGGCTGCCTTGCTGTTGATACAGCGCATTGCGGTCACGCAGCACGTCGGCAATCAATGGGCTGCGATGCACAACGCCCCACACCCAGCCACTCACCAGCGCGGTCAGCAGCAGGCTGTACACAAGAATACGCGGGCGCACCACATGCACGCTTTGACCATCCAGCGCGTGCTGGGTGGTGTAGCGGATCAGACCGTGCGGCATCCCCATTTTGTCCATCACGTCGTCGCAGGCATCGATGCAAGCGCCACAGGCGATGCACTCGTATTGCAGGCCATTGCGGATATCAATACCGACCGGGCACACCTGCACGCACATCGTGCAGTCGATGCAATCGCCCAATTCCTCGGTTTCAAACTTGGGCAGAGGCGCGGCCTCGGCATTGGTTTCGAAGGTGATGGTGCCCGCCGCCTGGATCCGAGCTTGCGCGGCGCTGGGGTGTTGACTGGCGCGGAAGACGTAATCGTAGGCAGTCTGCACATCGAGCAGGCCACGCGCACGCTGCAATACGCTGACCAAGCCTTTCTTGCGCGGCCCGCGGGGTTCGCCGCGCATCGGGTCATAGGCGATGATGAGGGTATCGCGGTCGAACATCGCGCTTTGGAAGCGCGCATACGGGCACATGTATTTGCACACCTGCTCGCGCAGGATGCCGGCATTGCCCCAAGTGGCCAGTGAGTAGAACAGCACCCAGAAGGTTTCCCAGCCGTTCCAGTCCAGCGCAAACATGCGCTGGCCGAGGCTGGCGATCGGGGTGAAAAAGCCTACAAAGGTGAACCCCGTCCACAGCGCAAACACCAGCCACAGCAGGTGCTTGCTGCCCTTGCGCAGGACTTTCTCGCGGTTCCATGGGCCCGCATCCAGCTTCATGCGCTTGGCGCGGTCGCCTTCGGTCCAGCGCTCCATCCACAAGAAACATTCGGTCCACACCGTTTGCGGGCAGGCATAGCCGCACCACAAGCGACCAGCCAACGCGGTGGTGAAGAACAGGGTGAATGCCAGAATCATCAACAACATCGCCAGCAGGCTGAAATCCTGCGGCCAGAAGGTCAGCCCCCATACATGGAATTTGCGCGCGGGCAAATCGAACAAGACCGCTTGGCGGCCATGCCATGTCAGCCACGGGAACACGTAATACATGCCCAGCAGCCAGAACACGGCCAGCTTGCGCAAACGGTCAAAGCGCCCGGCGACATCACGCGGATAGACCTTGCGCTCGCTCACATAGACGGAATCGCCGCCGGTATCCAGCAGATCGATGTCAATGCGTTTACTCACGGTGCTGCTACCTGGTTTTGGGTCCATTGAAGCGGCTGGCGGGCCGCAGCAGGATCCAAGTGAAAAGGCTGGACGACGCCGTCGCCAGCCAGAAAGTGAAAAACCCGATGGTATAGCCCAAGCCGCGGGTGATATTGAGCTGCGGGAAGGTGATATCCCGCAGCAACAAAGGGTCGATGAAGGCGAAGAACACCATTGTCGCTACCCCTGCAGCGAAAAAACTGGGCCAGAGGATGGCCCCGATCCGCTGCGCCATTGGGCGCGGCGGGTGATCGAAGGTTGGGGTAGTGAAGTCGGTCATTGTGCGCTTTGGGTACCGGGTTTGGGCGAATGCGACAGCGACCAGACATAAGCGGCCACCAGACGCGAACGTGTATCGCCCAATACTGTACCCCAAGCCGGCATCACGCCGTGACGGCCATTGCTGATGGTTTCACGCAAGGCCTCGCGGCTATCGCCATACATCCAATAGCTGTCGGTCAAGTCAGGGGCACCGACCTTCTGGTCGCCCTTGCCGTCCTTGCCATGGCAGGCCACGCAGATGCCTTCGTACAGGGTTTTGCCACGCGCGGCGGCGTAGTCACTGCGGGCACTGGCGTCCTTGTCACCCAGTTGATGCACATAGGCGATGACATAGTCCACTGCATCCGGGCCGCCCATGCCTTGCAGGGTCTTGCCCCATGCCGGCATCACGCCTTCACGTCCATTCAATACGGTGTGCAGGATTTGCTCCGGGCTGCCGCCCCAATGCCAGATCTGGTCGGTCAGGTTGGGGTAGCCCACTGCCCCCTTGGCCGACGAGCCATGGCAGGTGGAGCAGGTGTTGGCGAAGATCGACTTGCCCAGCTTCAGCGCTTGTGGATTCTGCGCCAACACGTCAATCGCTTGACCTTTGTATGGCGCGAAGGTTTTTTCCAGCTGCGCATTGGCAATCGCGGCTTCTTGGTCGTGCTCACCTTTCGAGCTCCAATGGCCAAAGCCCTGGTAGGTGCCAAAACCGCCGTACCAGAATAGATAACCGAAGGCGAACACGATGGCGATGTAAAACCCATTGATCCACCAGCGTGGCATCGGCTTGTTGTACTCGGTGATGTCGCCATCCCAGTAGTGGCTGGTTTCATCCGGCTTGGGGTCGCCAGGGCGACGCTTGGAGGTCCACCACAGCAACCAGGTGATGCCCAGCAGGTTGAACAAGATCAGGACGATGACGTACCAATTCCATGCGGTGGTCATGCGTTGGTCCTCGACGGAGTACTGGCGATCGCTTCGCCCTCAGGCATCTGGTCATCCACGGCCAGACGGGCGGTGGCTTCAAAACCGGCGCGCAGCCGAGGCTGCCACGCCCAAATCCAGACGGCGATAAACAACACCATCAATACGATGGTCACGATTCCGGACATCATCTGCTCAGCTCCCTCGCGGTGCGTGCTTACCCAGGCCTTGCAGGTAAGCAACCATCGCGTCCAGTTCGGTCTTGCCGGCCACAGCGGCCGGAGCGGCCTTGATTTCGGCATCGGTGTAGGGATCGCCCAAGCGCTGCAATGCGCGCATATGCGATTGGATGGTGGGGCCATCCACGGTGTTTTTGGCCAGCCACGGGAACGATGGCATGTTGGATTCCGGCACCACGTCGCGCGGGTTGTTCAAATGCACGCGATGCCAGTCATCGGAATAGCGGCCACCGACTCGCGCCAGATCCGGCCCGGTACGCTTGGAGCCCCATTGGAACGGGCGGTCGTACACCGATTCGCCGGCCAGCGAGTAGTGGCCGTAGCGCTCGGTTTCAAACCGCAGGGTGCGCACCATCTGCGAATGACAGTTGTAGCAACCTTCGCGGATATAGACGTCACGACCGGCCAACTCCAGCGCGGGGTAGGGCTTGACCCCCGGCAGTGGCTGGATGGTTTCGGCCTGGAACATCAACGGAACGATTTCTGCCAAGCCACCCAAGGACACGGCAATGGCGGCCAAGATCGCCAACAAGCCAACATTCTTTTCGATTTTTTCGTGTGCTAGTGCCATTGTCTTGTCCTCAGGCGCGCGCTTCGCCGGCGTCGGGGGCCAGGATCGGATGGGTGGCGACACCTTCCGACTGCTGCCAGGTTTTCCACATGTTCCAGGCCATCAGGCACATGCCGCACAGGATCAGTGTGCCACCCAGCAGGCGTCCCAAATAGTACGGGTAGGTGGCGACCAAACCCTCCACGAAACTGTAGGTCAGGGTGCCATCGGGGTTGGTGGCGCGCCACATCAGGCCCTGGGTGATACCGGCAATCCACATCGACACGATGTAGAACACCACGCCGATCGTGTGCATCCAGAAGTGGGTGTCGATCCACTTGGTCGAATACATGCCACCAAGACCCAGCAAGCGCGGGTACAGCGCATACAACGAACCAATCGAAATCATCGCCACCCAGCCCAAGGTGCCGGCGTGCACGTGGCCAATGGTCCAATCGGTGTAATGCGACAGCGAGTTGACCGTCTTGATCGACAGCAGCGGGCCTTCGAAGGTGGCAATCATGTAGAAGCTGATCGCCACGATCAGGAATTTCAGAATCGGGTCGGTGCGCAATTTGTGCCACACCCCGGACAGGGTGAGGATGCCGTTCATCGCGCCGCCCCAACTGGGTGCCAGCAGGATCACTGAGAACACCATGCCCACCGACTGTGCCCAGTCAGGCAGGGCGGTGTAATGCAGGTGGTGCGGGCCGGCCCACATGTAAATGGAGATCAGCGCCCAGAAGTGGACGATGGACAGGCGGTAAGAATAGATCGGGCGTTGCGCTTGCTTGGGCACGAAGTAGTACATCATCGCCAGATAGCCGACGGTGAGCAGGAACGCCACGCCGTTGTGGCCGTACCACCATTGCGCCATCGCATCGACCGCACCGCTATAGACCGAGTACGATTTCCACAAACCGGCCGGCATCACGATGTTGTTGACGATGTGCAGCAGTGCCACCGCGATCACGTAGGCACCGTAGAACCAGTTGGCCACGTAGATGTGCTTGGTGCGGCGCTTGACCAAGGTGCCGAAGAACAGCCAGCCATAGGCCACCCAGACGATGGCAATCCACAAGTCGATCGGCCATTCCAACTCGGCGTATTCCTTGCTCTGGGTAATGCCCAGCGGCAGGGTGATGACAGCACTGACCATCGCGGCTTGCCAACCCCAGAACACGAAGCTGGCGAGCTTGTCGGAGA
>DAORUL010000027.1:0-18610 GCA_035433165.1 Thermomonas sp.
TGATGGACAGCTACGAAAACTATCGCTACATGCAGGCGCAGATGGCCCCGGCGTTCAAACAGCATGGCCTGCCGGAGGCGCTGCTGTTCGGGATCATGGCCAAGGAATCCAATGGCAAGGTGCATGTGGGCTCGCGCGCGGGCGCGGTGGGGCCGCTGCAGTTCATGCCGGCCACCGGGCGGCGTTTTGGGCTGGGCAATGATGGCAGTGGGTTCGATACCCGCTACGACCCCAAAGCTTCCGCCGATGCGGCGGCGCAATATCTCAGCGAACGCATGGCCCAGCTCAATAACAGCATCGAGCTTTCGCTGGCTGGCTACAACGGTGGCGAAGGCCGCGCCCTGCGGGTGTTTCGTGATACCGGCGGGCGCAGCTTCTGGGATCCCGATGTGTACAACCAGTTCCCGGCTGAAACCAAGGACTACGTGCCGATGGTGATTGCCGCAGCATGGTTGTTCTTGCATCCGAAGGAATACGGCATCCGCTGGCCCAGCGTCAGTAGCCGCCCGTCCACGATTACCTTGGCGCAGCCGGCATCGCTGTATGAGTTGACGATTTGCCTGGGCAATTGGGGCTCGCGCGATGGCTACCTGCGCGCACTGCGCAACCTCAACCCACGCTGGGCCGCAGACGACATGCTGCCGGCTGGAACAAGCTTAAACGCGACGTTCCGCATCAGCTGGCTGTACCGTTTCAACTGCGCACACGGCCAGCGCATGGCCTTGGCCAAGCAGCTGATGGCCAGCAATGTGCAGTCTGCATTGGTGCGGGTGGGCGAGCCCACGCCTGTGGGTAGCCCGCAAGTGGCATTGGCCACGCCTGCACCCCCCGCAGCAGTGGCTGCGCCAGAACGCAAACCCGCCAAGCCCGCCAAAGCCAGGCACTACAAGGTCAAGCGCGGTGACACCATGAGTGAAATTGTGCGCAAGTTTGATTGCGACATGGGTGATTTGGCGCAGGCCAACAAATTGAGAAAACCCAGGTACGCACTGAAGCCGGGGCAGAGTTTGAAGCTGGAAGGCTGCAAGGGCTGAGCCTGTTGTGTCCGGTGATGGGGTTCATTGAGGAAACTTGAAACCTGGATGCAATGACGCCATGGCCACCGACACCGACTTCATCGCCTATGTGCACGAGCAAGCAGGTTTGGGCGCGCGCCTGACCCATCGCCGCATGTTTGGCGAATACGCGCTGTACGTGGATGCCAAAGTGGTGGCCTTTGCCTGCGACAACAGTCTGTTCATCAAACCTTCCGATGCCGTCACGCACCTGGCTCCCAACCTGCCCAAAGCGCCGCCATACCCCGGCGCCAAAGACTACCCAGTGGCCGACGAACTGCTGGACGATGGTGACCGCTTGCGTCAATTGCTGCTGCACACCGCGGCGCTGATGCCGGAGCCAAAGCCCGCCAAGCCGCGCAAGCGCAAGTGATGGCGGCGGCAGGTCAGGCCGGTGTCATCATCAATGCGATGATGGCGCACGCGCATACCTTGGCGTGACCGCGGACATGGAGACAACATGAACACGTCAGTCCTGTTGTTGGGTGTGCTGTTTGGTGCGGTTGGGGTTGGCTACGCCCTGTACGGACGCAAACAGCGGGCACCACTGCCGCTGGTGTGCGGCGTGGCGCTGATGGTCATCCCTTATTTTCTGGGCAATGCGGTGGTGCTGTTTGTGCTGGGCACTGCGCTGGCAGTGCTGCCGTGGGTGGTACGTCTCTAAGCGGTGCCGTATCCGGCAGCCTCAGTCACGCAGCCCCAACCGCTGCCCCAATTGCACCGGGCTTTCTGCGCCCAGTGTGGGCTCTAGTGCGGCCACGCCTTTTGGCAGCAGCACGATCACGGTGCTGCCGTAGTTGAAGCGCGCCATTTCGGCAAAACGCTCCAAGGTGATGCCCTTGCCGCGATAGTCCTTGCGGGTGATGGTGTGGCCGTAGGCGGGGATTTCCACGCCGCTCCAAACGGTTTCCACGCCGGACACCAGCAGCGCGCCCACCATGACCTGCACCATCGGGCCGAAGTCGGTATCGAAATGGCAGACCAGACGTTCGTTGCGCGCAAACAGGCGCGGCACGCCGGCCACCGCGGCGGTGCCTACCGAGAACAGCCGTCCCGGCACATGCACGGTTTCACGCAGGGTGCCGCGCCACGGCATATGCACGCGGTGGTAGTCGCGTGGGGACAGATAGACAGTGGCAAACAGGCCATCGCGGAAGGGTGCGGCATCGGCTTCGCTGCCCAGCAATTCGGCAGCGGTAAAACTTTGCCCTTTGGCTTGGAAGATGCGGCCTTCCACAATCGGGCCGCACTGGCTGATATGGCCATCAGCGGGCATCAGCAGCGCTTGCGGGTTGGCATCGGGCGTGCGCGCACCGGGCTTCAAGGCACGGGTGAAAAAGGCGTTGAAGCTGGGGTATGCAGTGGCGTCGGGCTCTGCAGCTTCGCTCAAGTTCACCCCGAATTTGCGGGTGACGGTGTCGATGAGCCATTGCTTGAGCGAACGATTGGTGGAATACGCCAGCTTGCGTGCCAGTGACGACAGCAGGCGATGTGGCAGGACGTAGGTCAGGGCGGTCAGGGGGGTCATTTTACGGTCTTGGTCAGCGTGGCAAGGTCGGCAGCAATGCCCTTCACATCCAGCGGCGGCTGCACCACGCCAGCCACCCGCACCTGCGGATCCAGCAGTACCAAGGCGGCGCTATGGTCGATGCTGTAATCGTCGGCGGCGCCACTGGCGCCGGGCACCTTCATGAATACCAGTGACAGTGAGCGTGCAAACGCTTGCAACTGCGGCAGCGGCGCGGTGGCGGCGAGGGTATCCGGGTGGAAGGCATGCGCGTATTGCGCCACCAGCTGCGGAGTGTCGCGTTCGGGGTCGGCAGAGACAAACAGCAGGCGCGGACGCGTGGCAGCGGGCAGCGTGGCCCATTGCTTCTGCGCGCCGGCCAATTGCGCCAGCGTGGTGGGGCACACGTCCGGGCAATGGGTGAAGCCGAGGAATACCAGCGTCCAGTGGCCTTGCAGTTGGGTGGATGCGAGCGGCTTGCCGGCGGCCTGTTGCAGCGCAAACGCCGGCACTGCGCGGGGGCTTGGGAACAGCGTAATGGCCTGCGTTGCGGGCAATACAGGCATGGATTGTGCTGGCGTGGCCGGGAAATACCGTTGCGAGGCCCACAAGCCAACGGCGGCCGCGAGTGCGGCCAGAGTCAACAGCAGGGCGGGGCGCTTGGTCATGGGGATTTCGGCAACGGTCGGGCCCCCATGATACCTGCGCGCCCCCGCTATAATTGACGGTCTTGTCCGCGCGTGGCCGCCATGTCCCTTGAATTGCAAACCATCATCGACCTGATCCGCTATGGCGCCAGCCGCTTCAACGCGGCCGGGCTGACCTTCGGCCACAGCTACGACAACGCACTGGATGAAGCCACTCAGCTCACCTTGCACGCGTTGCACCTGCCGCACGATCTGCCGCCGGCGTATGGCAATGCGCGGGTGACAGAGGCCGAGAAAGAGGACGTGCTGGGGCTGTTCCTGCGCCGCATCGAAGAGCGCATTCCCGCCTGCTATCTGACCGGTGAAGCGTGGTTTGCGGGCCTGAGCTTCAAATCCGATGCGCGCGCATTGGTGCCGCGTTCGCCGATTGCCGAACTGATCGAATCCGGTTTTCAGCCGTGGCTGGGCGACCGCGAAGTGCGGCGCGCACTGGATCTGTGCACCGGCTCTGGCTGTATTGCCATTGCGATGGCGCACTACAACCCGGACTGGCATGTGGACGGCGTGGATATCAGCGACGATGCACTGGCGCTGTCACGCGAAAACGAGCAGCGCCTGCAGGTTGAAAATGTGCGCTTCGTGAAGTCCGATCTGTTTGCCGGGTTGGGCGGGCAACGCTACGACTTGATCGTCACCAATCCGCCGTATGTCACCAATGACGAAACCGACGCGCTGCCGCGTGAATACGCGCACGAGCCCGAGCTGGGCCTGCGCGCCGGCGATGACGGCCTGGATCTGTGCCTGCGCATTCTGCGCGATGCGCCGCTGCATTTATCGGAAGACGGCCTGCTGATCTGCGAAGTGGGTGAATCCGAGCGTGCGCTGGTCAAACTGTTGCCGGAGTTGCCGCTGGCGTGGGTGGAGTTCAAGGTTGGCCAGATGGGTATTTTTGTTGCCGAATGCGCCGACTTGATCGCGCACAACGCGGCAATCACCCGCCTGGCGAATGCGCGTGAGCATGCGGGTACACGCACCGCCTGAGGCAGCATGGCCCCGACGGCGGTGCACACCGCCTGCGTCATCGCACCAATTGCGATGCCGCCTGCGCCAACTGTCCAATCCGCGCCCAATCACGCGCCTGGATGGCATCGTTTGGCAGCATCCACGAGCCGCCCACGCAGGCCACATTGGGCAGCGCCAAATACGACGGTGCTTTGTGCATATCAATCCCGCCGGTGGGGCAAAAGCGCGCCATCGGCAGTGGGCCGGCAAACCCCTTGAGTGCGGCCACGCCGCCGCTGGCTTCGGCGGGGAAGAATTTGAAACGCTGCCAGCCGTGTTCCAGCCCGCGCATCAATTCACCGGCGGTGGCAATCCCGGGAATCAGCGGCGTGGCGCTGTCTTTGGCGGCGTTGTAAAGCGTATCGGTGACCCCGGGGGAGATGGCAAACGCAGCCCCGGCCTTGCTGACGGCATCCAGATCACGCGCATTCAATACGGTGCCAGCGCCGACGCAGGCCTGTGGCAATTCGCGCACCAGCAGGGCAATCGCGTCCAGTGCGCAGGCGGTGCGCAGGGTCACTTCCAGTACCGGCAGGCCGTTATCGGCCAACGCCCGACACAGCGGCAGGGCATCGTCCAAGTGTTCAATCGTAATCACCGGTACCACCGGTGCGCGGGCAAACACGGCATCGACCAATTGGTTGTGGCGGGTGGTATCGAACATGCTTCAGGACTCCGTGGCGCGCAGCGCACAAGCGGCACCCAACAGGCCGGGGTGGGGATGGGTGATGACGTGGATGGGCACCGATTCCAACAGGGCGGCCATGCGGCCCTTGGCCAGGAAGCGTTCGCGGAAGGCGCTACTGCGCAGGAAGGGGATGAAGCGCGGCATGATGCCACCGGCAATCACCACGCTGCGTGCGCCGTGGATCAAGGCGCAGTCACCGGCCACACTGCCCAATACCGCACAGAAGCGCGCCAGTGCTTGCCGTGCGGGGATGTCGTGGCCTCCCAGTGCGGCTTGCACCACGTCGGCGGGGTCACGCAGTGGTGGCATTTCCAGGCTGGTTTCAGCGCCCGCACTGCGCAGCACGGCATCAATTTCAGACAAGCCTTTGCCGCATAACAGACGCTCGGTGGAGGTGCGCCCGTGCTGTGCGGTGAGCCATGCCGAAATGGCACGCTCTTCATCGCCAATCGGGGCAAACCCGACATGCCCGCCTTCGGTCTCCACCACCTGCCAGCCGCATTGCGGTGAGCCCACCAGCAGCGCCACGCCCAGCCCGGTGCCGGGACCCAGCACGCTGATCGGCCCTTGCAATGGGGTTTCGAAGGTGCCGTGCAGGGTCACCAGGTCATCGGCTTGCAGGGCGGGGATGGCCCACGCCACCGCGCCGAAGTCGTTGAGCATGCGCAGTTCGGAAAACCCCAGCGTGGCCTGCAGCTCGCGCCGTGAGAACGACCATGCACGATTAGTCAGGCGGATCTCATCGCTGCCCACCGGGCAGGCCACTGCCAGCGCGGTGCGGCGCGGTTGCGCGGATACGCCCGCCAGATAATGTTCGATGGCGTGCTGCAGGCTGGCGAAATCGGCATTGGCCAATGATTTGGATTCGCGCAGTTCAATGCTGGGCGCGGATAAGTCCACCAAGGCAAAGCGTGCATTGGTGCCGCCGATATCGCCCACCAGTGCCAGTGCGGAGGTACTCATTCGAGTGCACCAAACAGCGCGCTGGCGCCATGTTCCGCCGAACCGGCATGGCCGCGCATCAGGCCGAATAATTCACGGCCCATGCCGTGTTGGTTGCCGCTTGAATCCATGGGCGCGGCGCTGCGTGCGGCCCATTCGGCGGCATCCACCAACGCATCCATCGTGCCGGCTTCGGCATCAATGCGCACAAGATCGCCTTCGCGCAACTTGGCCAATGCACCGCCGGCCACCGCTTCCGGTGTCACATGGATGGCTGCCAATACCTTGCCCGATGCGCCGGACATGCGGCCATCGGTGAGCAGGGCCACGCGCTGGCCACGGTCTTGCAAGGCGGCCAGCGTGGGTGTGAGTTTGTGTAGTTCGGGCATGCCGTTGGCGCGTGGGCCTTGGCCGCGCACGACAGCAATGAAGTCGCCGTGGAAGTGCTCGCTCTTGTCCAATTGCCCGGCCTTGAATGCGGCAATCAGCGCATCCTGTGAATCAAAGATGCGCACCGGCGCTTCGTGCTTGCGGTATTGCGGCGCCACTGCGGAAACCTTCACCACGGCGCGCCCCAAATTGCCTTGCAGGCAACGCAAGCCGCCTTCACTGTCAAACGGGTTGGCCATTGCGCGCACGATCTCGCTGTCTTGCGATTGCGCGGGTGCATCGCGCCAGCACAGTTGCAGATCATCCAAATAAGGTTGCTGCGTTTGCTGGCGCAGGTTGCCGCCGTGCACGCAGGGCACATCTTCGTGCAGCAGGCCGGCATCCAGCAGTTCGCGGATCACGAAGCCGATGCCGCCAGCGGCTTCGAAGTGGTTCACATCGGCCGACCCATTGGGATACACGCGTGCCAGCAGCGGCGTGGCTTTCGAAAGTTGATCCAGATCCGTCCAGTCGATCACGATGCCGGCCGCACGCGCCACGGCGACCAAGTGCAGCGCGTGGTTGGTGGAGCCGCCGGTGGCCGCCAAGCCAACCATTGCGTTGACGATGGCTTTTTCATTCACGACGTGCGCCAACGGACGATACGCATCCCCCAGTGCGGTGGTGCGCAGGGCTTGTTCGGCCGCAGCCACGGTCAGGGCGCTGCGCAGCGGCGTATTGGGCGGGACGAAAGCGGTGCCGGGCAGATGCAGGCCCATCACTTCCATCAACATCTGATTGGAATTGGCGGTGCCATAAAAGGTGCAGGTACCGGGTGCGTGGTACGACGCCGCTTCGGCTTCCATCAATTCATCTTGCGATGCCTGCCCCAGCGCATAGCGTTGGCGCACCTCGGCTTTTTGCTTGTTGGGGATGCCCGATGGCATCGGCCCGGCGGGCACGAAGATCACCGGCAGATGGCCGAAACTGAGCGCGCCGATCAACAGCCCAGGCACGATCTTGTCGCACACGCCCAGCATCAAGGCGGCATCAAATGTGTCATGCGACAGCGAGACCGCAGTGGCCATTGCAATCACATCCCGCGAGAACAGCGACAACTCCATCCCGGCGCGGCCCTGGGTGACGCCATCGCACATCGCCGGCACGCCGCCGGCCACCTGCGCGCTGCCGCCCATGTTGCGCGCCGCCATGCGGATCAAGGCGGGGTAGTGCTCCATCGGCTGATGCGCGCTCAGCATGTCGTTGTAGGCCGTCACGATGCCCAGATTGCCGCCCGGGCCGTAGCGCAGCGCCGGCTTGTCATCGCCGCTGGCGGCAAATCCATGCGCCTGATTGCCGCAGGACAGTTTGTAGCGATACGGGCCGGCCTGACGTGCCGCATCCATGCGTGCCAGATAGTCGTTGCGCAATACCCGGCTGCGTTCGGTGATGCGGGCGGTGACACGTTCAACGACAGGATGCAGCGCAACGGTGGGCATTCAAGGGCTCCAGTGGATGTGGATGGGGGTGGCGGCATTGCCGTGCAACAGCGCCGCGATGGGATAGGGGCTGTGCGAGTGCTGTTGCGCTTCACGCAACACGCGGTGCTTGTCTGCACCCGTCACGACTAAATGGATGGCGGCAGCGCGCAGCAGGCGCGGCAAGGTCAGGCTGATGCGCACAAACGGTGCTTCGGGGGGCAGTGGATTCGGGGTGGTGGCGATGGCGTCCATGCCGCTGTCCAGTACCAAGCCAGCGGCCACATTCGCTGCGCCCGGGAACAGCGAGGCGAAGTGGCCATCACCGCCCATTCCCAGCAAGACCGCATCGAAGTCTTGCGGATGCGCAGCCAGCCACGTGCGTGCCAGTGCGAGTGAGGCCTCCACATCGCCATCGGCAGTGGTGAGTGGTTGCACCTGGAGCGACGCATCGGTGGCGAACGCCTCGCGCAGATTGCGCAGATTGCAGGCTGCGTGCGTGTGTGGCACGCAGCGTTCATCGCCGGGAATGGCGATGAGTGTGCCGCGCAGCCCGGCATGCGCCAGATGCGCATAGATCGGCAGCGGTGTGCGACCGCCGGCCAGGCACAGCAGCGCATGCCCGCGCACAGCGATTGCGCTGCGGCAGGTGGCTTCGAACACGGCTGACACGCCGGCAACCAGGGCCTGCGCATCAGGGTACTCATGTTCAATCCACGCCATCGAGCTGCCCTTATTCGCGCCAGTCGTGGCCAAGCCGGTCCACCAGCGACACCGTGGCGCTTGGCCCCCAGGTGCCGGCCGGGTAGGGCTTGGGCACCATGCCGGCTTCGCGCCAACCGCTGGCAATGGCATCCACCCATTGCCACGCGGCTTCGGTTTCGTCGCGGCGCACAAACAAGGTGCCGTTGCCTTCGATGGCATCCAGATACAGGCGTTCGTAAGCGATGCGCTTGCGGGCGTTGGCGAATTCTTCGTGCATATCCAGATCCAGCGCGACTTGCGACAGGCGCAAGCCATTGCGATCCAGTCCCGGGGTCTTGCTCATCAAATCCAGTTCGATGCGCTCTTCCGGTTGCAGCTTGATCAGCAAGCCATTGGGCTGCATATCGGCACCAGCCGGGCCGCCAAAAATCGAATACGGCACCTTGCGAAACTGGATATAGATTTCGGTGCTGCGCGAGGGCAGGCGCTTGCCGGTGCGCAGATAAAACGGCACGCCCGACCAGCGCCAATTGTCCACGTGCGCGCGCAGGGCAACGAAGGTTTCGGTGCGGCTGGCGCGGCCCAATTCTTCGGCATAACCGGGTACCACCTTGCCTTCGCTGGCGCCGCCGGTGTACTGGCCGATCACCGATTCGGTGGCCACGTTGCGGCCATCAATCGTGCGCAATGAGCGCAGCACCTTGATCTTTTCGTTGCGCACCGCCGTTGGGTCAAAGCGTGCAGGGGGCTCCATCGCCACCAGGCAGAGCAGTTGCAGCAGATGGTTTTGCAGCATGTCGCGCACGGCGCCCGATTCGTCATAGTAGTCGCCGCGGCCTTCCACGCCCACGGTTTCACCCACCGTGATCTGCACTTGTTCGATATGCCGCGCGCTCCACAGCGGTTCGAACAATGAATTGCCGAAGCGCAGCGCAATGAGGTTCTGCACGCCTTCCTTGCCAAGGTAATGGTCGGTGCGAAAGATGCGTTCCTCATCAAACGCCTTGGCCACGGCATCGTTGATGGCGATGGCGCTGGCCAGATCCTTGCCGATCGGTTTTTCCAGCATCACCCGGGTACCTGCGCCCGCGGCCCCGTGCGCGGCCAGTGCCTGGCAGGCCGGACCATAGAACTTCGGCGCGGTGCTCATGTGATAGAGCACATCGCCATTGCGCAGGGTGTTCACTCGGGTTGCCAACGCCGCCATCGAGGCATCGTCATCGGCACTGGCCGCGCAGTAATCCAGACGCTCCAACAGACCGCGCAAAGCAGTCTCATCGTGTTCAGTCGCGGGGATGCGATCCCGGATGCTGTCGGCCACCAATTGAATGAAACCTTCCCGATCCAGATCACTGCGCGCCGTGCCCAAGATGCGCATGCCGTCGGGTAACAGACGTTCCGCTTGCAAGCTGTACAACGAGGGCAGCAACATGCGGCGGGAGAGATCGCCGGTAGCACCAAAAATGGTCAACAGTGAGGCGGGCGTGGCTTGCGTCACGGAAGCGTTCCGGAAAAAGTGAAGTGTTTCGAGCTTAATACGGTTTCAGGCCGAATGTTGCAGTGCACACGTATTCAATGGCTCCCATTTGCCATCAGTTTTTGTTTTACCCGGGCAAAACGTAAACACTTCGTTATTTGGATGGCAGCCGAGCAATACCGCTAGGTATGGTCTGGGGGCTGCGTTTACACTCTCCAATTTCCCCTTGGGCCAGTCCATGACCCGTGCTTCATCATTTACCCGCGAGCAGTTGCTCGCCAGTGCTCGCGGTGAGTTGTTCCCCAACAGCACCGCGCGTTTGCCGTCCGACCCGATGCTGATGTTCGACCGTATTGTCGAGATCAATGACAACGGCGGCAGTCACGGCAAGGGCTTTGTGCGCGCCGAACTCGACATCCACCCGGATCTCTGGTTTTTCCAATGCCATTTCCTCGGCGACCCGGTGATGCCCGGTTGCTTGGGGCTGGATGCCATGTGGCAATTGGTGGGCTTCTATCTCACCTGGCTCGGCGCGCCCGGGCGTGGCCGTGCCTTGGGCTGCGGTGAAGTCAAGTTCAGTGGGCAAGTGCTGCCCACGGCCAAGGTGGTCACCTACGAAATTGATGTGACGCGGGTCATCAACCGCAAATTGGTGATGGCGCAGGCCGATGCACGTACCTTGGTCGATGGTCAGGAAATTTACGTGGCCAAGGATTTGCGCGTAGGGCTGTTCAACGCGACGGAGGGCAACTGAGATGCGCCGCATTGCGATTACCGGCATGGGGATTACTTCTTGCCTTGGCAATGATCTGGATACCGTGTCGCGCTCGCTGCGTGAAGGCCGTTCCGGCATCCGCACACTGCAGGATTCGGTGGAACGCGGCCTGCGCAGCCAAGTCGGTGGTGCGGTCGAGTTGGATCTGGATGCCGTCATCGACCGCAAACTCAAGCGCTTCATGAGCGATGCCGCGGCCTACAGCTATGTGGCGCTGCGAGATGCCATTGCCCAGGCCGGGTTGAGTGAAGACCTGGTCAGTCACCCGCGCACCGGCCTGATTGCCGGCTCCGGTGGCGGCTCCAGTCAGTGGCAGGTGGAAACCGCCGACATCCTGCGCGAGCGCGGCGTGCGCAAGGTCGGCCCGTACATGGTGCCGCGCACGATGTGCTCCACGGTGTCGGCCAACCTTGCCACCGCGTTCAAAATCAAAGGCCTGAGCTATTCGATCAGCGCCGCCTGCGCAACCTCCGCACATTGCATCGGCGCTGCGGCGGATCTGATCCGGCACGGTGCGCAAGACATCATGTTTGCCGGTGGTGGTGAAGATTTGCACTGGACGATGACGGTGATGTTCGATGCGATGGGCGCATTGTCCGCCGGGCGCAATGACGAACCGCAAAAGGCCTCGCGTCCGTATGACGCGGGCCGCGACGGTTTCGTCATCGGCAGCGGCGGCGGCATGCTGGTATTGGAAGAGTGGGATCACGCGGTGGCACGCGGTGCCACCATCCTGGCCGAATTGATCGGCTACGGCGTCACCTCCGACGGTGCCGACATGGTGGCCCCCAGTGGTGAAGGCGCGGTGCGCTGCATGCAGATGGCGCTGGAAGGTGTGAACCGCCCGGTGGATTACCTCAACACCCACGGCACCTCCACGCCGCTGGGCGACATCGTCGAGCTGAAAGCCGTGCGCGAAGTCTTCGGCGATGCGGTACCGCCGATTTCGTCGACCAAGGCACTCTCCGGCCACTCGCTGGGCGCGGCCAGCGTGCACGAAGCGATCTACAGCCTGTTGATGCTGCGCGACGGCTTCATTGCCGGCTCCGCCAATATCGACCAGCTCGATCCAGGCGCCGAGGGCTTCCCGATCGTGCGCGAGAGCCGCGATGCCAAGCTCGACGTGGTGATGTCCAACAGCTTCGGCTTTGGCGGCACCAATGCGGCACTGGTGTTCGCGCGCGCCTGACGTCCGCTGGCCAGGGACTGGCAACGGCCGCCACCGTGGCGGTGGCCGCTCCATGATGACCCCGCCCCATGCCCCTGTACCGGTGGCTGCGGCGGGGTTTTTTTTCGTGACGGCGATTGCGGATTCGCGGGGCGAGTAGGGATAAAATACAAATATGTAGATGTTTTAAACATCATTTGTATTGTTTTTTATTGCACATCATCAGGACGGAGCAGAGCCGTGATCACCTCAGCCCAGATGCGCGCCGCGCGTGCGCTGCTTGGCATCGACCAGAAGGCGCTGGCACAGATGGCCGGGCTGTCCCTGCCCACCATCCAGCGCATGGAGCTCAGCCAGGGGCAGGTGCGCGGGGTGGTTGATTCGCTGGTCAAGGTGGTGGCCGCGCTGGACGCTGCGGGGATCGAGCTGATCGGCGAGCGTGCCACCAGCAGCGGTGGTGGCCGGGGTGTGCGCTTCAAGGCGGAGGATGCGGCATGATCGCGTTGGCCGAAGCCGCACGCGCCGGATTGTTCCGCCGCGCCCACTGGCTGCCCAACATCACCGCCGGGGTGATCGTCGGGGTGGTGGCGCTGCCGCTGGCGATGGCGTTCGCCATTGCGTCCGGGGTCAAGCCGGAGCAGGGGCTGTACACGGCGATCATCGCCGGCATCGCGGTGTCGCTGTTTGGCGGGTCACGCATCCAGATCGCCGGGCCAACCGGCGCGTTCATCGTGATTCTGGCCGGGGTGGTGGCGAAGTTCGGCGTCAGCGGGCTGCTGCTGGCCACGCTGATGGCCGGGGTGATCCTGGTCGCGATGGGGCTGGCGCGGCTGGGCGCGGTGATCCGGTTCATCCCCGACCCGGTGATCGTCGGCTTCACCGCCGGCATCGCGGTGATCATCTGGGTCGGCCAGTGGCAGTATTTCTTCGGCCTGCCGGCACCCGGCAACGGGCCGTTCTACCTGAAGACCTGGCATCTGCTGCAGTCGTTCGACCACCTGCATCCGGCGACTTCCCTGCTGGCCCTGCTCAGCCTTGCGCTGGCGGTCTGGGGTGCGCGTATCCCCGGGTTGACGCGCGTGCCCGGGCCGCTGCTGGCGATGGTCGTGGCCACCGCCGTGGTGATGGTCTTCAACCTGCAGGACGTGGCCACCATCGAGTCCACCTTCGGCGCGATCCCGCGCACGCTGCCGGCGCTGCAGCTGCCCGCGGCGGGTTTCGACCGGCTGGTGGAACTGCTGCCGTCGGCCTTTACCATCGCCATGCTCGGGGCGATCGAATCGCTGCTGTCGGCGGTGGTCGCCGACGGCATGGCCGGCACCCGCCATGATTCCAACCAGGAGCTGATCGGGCAGGGTGTGGCCAACATCCTGTCACCACTGTTCGGCGGCATCGCCGCCACCGGCGCGATCGCCCGCACCGCCACCAACATCCGCAATGGCGGCACCTCGCCGCTGGCTGGTGTGGTGCACGGCATCACCCTGCTGCTGATCCTGCTGGTGCTGGCACCCTATGCCGGCAAGGTGCCGCTGGCGGCGCTGGCCGCGATCCTGTTCCTGGTGGCGTGGAACATGAGCGAGGCGCGCCGTTTCCTGCGCATGGTCCGGCAAGCGCCGCGCGCGGATGTGGCGATCCTGCTGATCACCTTCACCCTCACCATCGTCACCGATCTGGTGGTGGCGGTGAACATCGGCGTGATCCTGGCGATGTTCCAGTTCATGCGCCGGATGAGCGCCTCGGTGTCGGTGGTGGAACACGGTCAGGCCAGCCTGCGCCACGAACTGGCCGAGGCCGGGCTGGAGGCGCTGCCGAAGGACGTGCTGGTGTATGCCATCGAGGGGCCGTTCTTCTTCGGCTCGGTCGATTCGCTGGAGCGGGCGCTGTCGTGGTCGCGGGAGCCGCCGCGCTGGGTGCTGCTGCGGCTGGATCGGGTGCCGCTGGTGGATGCCACCGGCCTCAAGCGGCTGGAATCGACCATCGAGAACCTGCGTCGCCGCGGCGTGCAGGTGCTGCTGAGTGGCGCCAACCTGCGCGTGTTGCGCAAGCTGGTGCGTGCGGAGATCGTCCGCCGTGACGGGCCGGCCACCTACTTCGGTGACCTCGCCACCGCGCTGCGCCACGTGCACGCAGCGCGGGAGGACGGTTACAGCACCTCGGAGGCGTAATCCGCCAACCGCGAGCGTTCACCGCGCCGCAGGGTCACGTGTGCGCTGTGCGCCCAGTGTTTGAAGCGGTCCACCGCGTAGGTCAGGCCCGAGGTGGTTTCGGTGAGGTAGGGCGTGTCGATCTGTTCGACGTTGCCCAAACACACGATCTTGGTGCCGGGCCCGGCGCGGGTCACCAGCGTCTTCATCTGTTTGGGGGTGAGGTTTTGCGCCTCGTCCAGGATCAGATAACGCGAAAGAAAAGTGCGTCCACGCATGAAGTTCATCGAGCGGATCTTGATCCGCGATGCCAGCAGATCATTGGTGGCGGCGCGACCCCAACTGCCGCCTTCCTGATTGTGGGTGAGCACTTCCAGGTTGTCGGTGAGCGCGCCCATCCACGGGGTCATTTTTTCTTCTTCGGTGCCGGGCAAAAAGCCGATGTCCTCGCCCACGCTGACGGTGGCACGGGTCATGATGATTTCGCGGTAGCGTTGCTGGTCCATGGTTTGCGCAAGACCTGCAGCCAGCGCCAACAGCGTCTTGCCGGTGCCGGCGGTGCCCAGCAGGCTGACGAAATCGATCTCCGGGTCCATCAATGCGTTCAGCGCAAAATTCTGTTCGCGGTTGCGCGCCACGATGCCCCACACCGAATGCTGGCTGTGGCGGAAATCATCGACGATCTGCAAGACCACCTTGTCGCCATCCACCTTGGCGACTTTCATCTCCGATTGTTCGTCGCCGGGCAGGTACACGAACTGGTTGGGATGCCAGCCATCTTCTTCGCTGCGGGCGATTTCGTAATAGGTGCGGCCCTTGTCGGTCCACGATTTCAGCTCTTTGCCGTGGCGCTGCCAGAAGTCTTCGGGCAGCACGGTGGCGCCGGTGTAGAGCAGGCTGAAATCGTCCAGCGCACGGTCGTTTTCGTAATCTTCGCTGACGATGCCGGCAATCGAGGCCTTGATGCGCAGGTTGATGTCCTTGGACACGAACACCACCGGTGCGCCGGGGTCGGACTCCTTCAACACCAGGATCGCGCCGAGGATATTGTTGTCCGGGATCACCGTGCCAAAACGCTTGCCGGCATTGAAGTCACTGGTCTGGAACAGCAGCCGGCCGGCGCTGGCCGCGCCGCGCAATTGCAGGCCTTGCGGGCGTGCCAGCGCGATGCCTTGGCTGACATCGGTGCTGCCGTGGGCTTCGATCAATTCGTTGAGGAAGCGGCTGACTTGGCGCGCATTGCGGCTGGCTTCGCTGGTGCCTTTCTTGCCGTTGTCCAACTCCTCCATCACCTGCATCGGCAGATAGACATCGTGCTCTTCGAACTTGAACAGCGCGGTGGGGTCATGCATCAGCACATTGGTGTCGAGCACGTAGATGCGCTTGCCATGGGTCATGCGTGGGCTCCTGCGGGCAATAAACAGCGGCTCACCGCGTCCCGTTTTACGGGGCAGTGACGAGGAATGAAAACAGGGATGATCACTTGGTTTGTTCGGCCTTCAGTGCGTCGAGCACGGCTTGCGCATGACCGGCGATTTTCACCGGCTGCCATTGCTGGCGGATGACACCGGCAGGGTCGATCAGAAAGGTGCTGCGCACGATGCCCATGTATTCACGGCCATACAGTTTCTTCAACTGCACCACGCCGAAGGCATCGCACAGGGCACCATCGCCATCGCTGACCAGTTCGAACGCGAAGCCTTGTTTGGCGCAGAAATTCCGGTGTGATTTAAGCGAATCCTTCGACACCCCCAACACCGTGGCGCCTGCGCGCTTGAACTTGGGCAGCAGGGCATTGAAGTCCAGCCCTTCGGTGGTGCAGCCGGGGGTGGCGTCTTTCGGGTAGAAATACAACACCAACCAGTGGCCGGCGTATTCGGCCAGCGTGGCGTGGGAGCCGCTGGACAGTGTCAGCGGCAAGTTGGGGATACGGTCGCCGATGGTGATCATCGACCTCAATACTTCATGGGATCCATGATCGCGTCAAGGTTTAAGTGATCGCAGAACTCAAGAAAATCATCACGCAGCGAAGCAATATGGGTTTCCGCCGGAATGCCGATGGTGAGCTGGGCCGAAAACATGTCGGCACCGGTCTGCATTGCGCGGTAGCGGGCGCAGTTCAGGCTTTCGATGGTGATGCCCTGATGGTCGAAGAAATCGGCCAGTTGGAACAGGATGCCGGGCTTGTCGGCGGCGATCACTTCCACCACATACGGCAACAAATTGGACTGCATCGGCTTGGGGCCGGTGCGATACCACATCAACTTCAGGCCTTCCTCGCGCTCCAGCTTGGTCAGCATGGTTTCGAGTTTTGCCACGGCATCCCACGAGCCGGTCACCAGCGCGGTGACCGAGACATCGCGCCCCACCGTGGCCAGCCGGGTATCCACCAGATTGCAGCCGGAATCGGCGATACGGCGCGTCACCGCCAAAAGCGGTGTCTGCGGATGCGTGGTGTACGCTGTGATCAGCAGGTGGTTTTCTTGCGGGGCGGGCCGGGCGGCAGTTTTGCTCAAAGCGATATTCCGGGAAATTCAAGGAAAATGCCGTCAGCGCATGACGGCATGGCGGCCAGCATACTTGCCGGCGGTTTACAGCCGCAAGTAAGATCATCCGGTTAATCGCGCTTCCCCCCACACGCGCAGCAGCTCCGTTGCGCCCCAAGTCGAGCCAGTCCTTTGCAACTTACCGGCAGCATTACCGCGCTGGCGACCCCGTTCACGGTGGCCGGTGACATTGATTTTCCCGCATGGGAACGATTATTGCAGGCGCAACTGGACGCCGGCACCCACGCCATTGTGGTGGCAGGTTCGACCGGTGAAGCGGCGACTTTGTTCGATGACGAATACGATGCGTTGTTGCGCACTGCAGTGACCTATTGCGCCGGCCGCCTGCCGGTGTTGGCCGGCACCGGGCAGTCCGGCACCGCTAAAACCATTCGCTTCAATCAGCGTGTGGCGGCATTGGGGGCCGATGCCGCCCTGGTGGTGGTGCCGCCGTATGTGCGGCCCGGCCAGGCTGGATTACGCGCGCATTTCCGGGCGGTAGCGGACGAAGGCGGGCTTCCGGTGGTGCTGTACAACGTGCCCGGCCGCACTGGCTGTGACATGGCCGCAGAAACCACCGGCGAGCTGTCGCTGCATCCCAATATCATCGGCATCAAGGAGGCGCGCGCCGATGCGGAGCGCATGGAGGCCCTGTTGCCACTGCGGCGTGACGGCTTTGTCGTGCTCAGTGGCGATGACCCGACTGCGGTACGCGCCATGCTGGCGGGGGCTGATGGGGTGGTGTCGGTGGCTTCCAACGTGGTGCCCGCCAGCTTTGCGCGGCTGTGTGAACTGGCGCTAGCCGGCGATGCGGACGGTGCACGTGCCTTGGATGAGCACATGGTCGAGCTGTATCACTTCCTCGGGTTGGAGTCGAACCCGATCCCGGTCAAAGCCTTACTGGCGCTGAACGGCATCGGTCACGGCCTGCGTTTGCCACTGCAGCCGCTATCATCTGCACATGCCGCGCAAGCGAGTCGTTTGCATGCGACCATTGCCCAACTTGAAGAATCCAGCCGCAACGCCGCGGCTTGACAGGAGAACCAGATGCACCGTACTTCCCGCATGTCCAAGGCCGCCGCCCCGTTGGTTGCAGTGTTGCTGGTGACCAGCCTGTCCGGTTGCCACTGGTTCAAGAAAAAGAATGACCTGTATACCCAGAGTGCGGAACTGCGCCCGTTGGAAGTGCCGCCGGATCTGGATAAGCCGTCGGCGGAACGTGCCATGGCGCTGCCCAACGCCACACCCGGCACTACCGCCAGTGCCGCAGCGCAACCCGTGGTCAACCCCACCGGTTTTGCGGTTGCCGGTGAGCGCGATGCCGTATTTGCCAAGGTAGGCGAAGTGCTGGCCGCCACCAGCGGTGTGCGCATCGCCAGCAAAGCCGAGATTCTGGGCACCTATGATGTCGATTACCTGGACAGCAAGTTCCTGGTGCGGGTGACCAAGGCCGGCGACAAGCTGTACGTGGCGGCAGTGGATCCGCGTGGCCTGCCGCCTTCGGGCGATGCCGCCGGCAAGCTGATTGCCGCACTGAAGGCGGTCATTGCCCCGTAAGTCGTTTGCGGCTTGGCCCACAAAAAAGGCACCGGGAGGTGCCTTTTTTGTGGGTGGTGCGAAACGATCAGCGTTCCAGCAATGGCAGCTTGTCGGGCTTGCCATCCCAGTCCGCATGATCTGGCGGCGGGTCCTTGCGCACCGTCAGTACCGGCCATTCCTTCGCCAGCTCGGCATTCAGCGCAACGAACAATTCCTGGCCTGCGGGCACATCTTCTTCGGGATAGATCGCACCCACCGGGCATTCCGGCTCGCACAGGGTGCAATCGATGCATTCGTCCGGGTCGATCACCAGAAAGTTGGGGCCTTCGTGGAAACAATCCACCGGGCACACTTCCACACAGTCAGTGTGCTTGCACTTGATGCAGTTTTCGGTGACAACGAAAGGCATGGTGGTGTCCGTGGATCCGTGTTGCGGGGCCGCATATTTTAGCGCGATTGCAAGACGATGAGCCGAGCGCCGTGTTCAGTATTGCGCTGGCGGAAAAGC
>DAORUL010000028.1:0-3272 GCA_035433165.1 Thermomonas sp.
GCCGACATGGTGCCTTGGGTTTTCACCGGTACCGTCATGCCTGCCGGCGGCACCCAGCCTTGCAGCAGGCTGGTGAAGTCATAGCCATCGCGGATCTGGGTATAAATGTAGCTGGTCAGGTCCTTGTAGAAATACGCGGCGGCAATATAGGCCTTGTTGCCGAAGTATTTTTCCCACGAAATATCAAAGGCATTGGCGCGCCACGGATCCAGCAGCGGGTTGCCACCACCGGCACCCGGCTTGCCGGTTGTGGTGTCCACGCCAAATTCCACCGAGGCGCGCAACTGATCCACGCGCGCGCGCGCCACCTGACGGGCCAAGGCCACGCGCAGGGTCTGGTCATTGGTCAGCGAGAACGCCAGATTCAGGCTGGGCAACACATCGGTATAGGTCTTGCCATTGGTGAACGGGCGGATCTCATGCCCGGCTGCCTGCGAGTTGTCCCACACGCGCGAATCCGAAGATTGATCGGTGTGCTGCACCTGCACGCCCACGTTGCCGCGCACGGGCACATCGCCCCAGGTGGTGTCGATATTGCCCTGCACGAAGAAGGTGCCGATCTTCTCATTGACCGTCCACGCCTTCGGAATCAGCCACGGCTGGTTATCCACCGGGTTGAAGGTCATGTACTTGGCGACTGCACCCGGCACGTTCCATGACGGGATCAGGCCCACGCCAGCAAAGCCGAGATCCACCAGTCCGTACTGGAATTCACTGCCCACCGGAGTGATGCCCTGCGCGCCCAAATTGATATTGCCTTCCGGCTGCCACTTCTGCTTGCTGCGGTCGGCATAGTTGGCACCCACATGGATATCCGAGAACATCGTTTGCAGCGCACCCGGTGCCGGGAATTCGGCATCCAGGCGGAAGCTCTTCAACTCATCCACCACCTTGGGCACCTTGCCGTAGCCCGAGCCGTAGATCGTGTTGGCGAGGAACAGCTTGGTGGGATCGGAATAATCACGCCCCGGAACCAGCTGCGAGAAGCCATTGGAGGAAAACGCCAGCGCAACCGAATCCAACTGCGGTGCCGGCATCAGCTGGGTATTGTTCTCCAGATTCAGTTCATCACGCTTGGCCCGCGACCAGCTGGCATCGGCGGAAAGCTTGACGCCATTGGCAAAGAAAAATTCATTGCGCCAGCCGGCGGCATCGATTTTGTCTTCGCGATGGTTATACATGCCGCGCACCAGCGGATACACGTTTTGTGCCACGCCGCCGGTGAAGCTGCCATTGCTGTTCACTTGTGCGCCGGTGACATTCAAGCGGCCGTAGCCACCGTTGTAGTCACCGATATGCACTTCGAACTGATTGGCCGTGTTCTCTTGCGTGGCCTGCGAATGGAAGACATCAAACGTGCTGATCCACGCGTCGTTGGCACGCACTTCCAGGGTCGCCATCACGCCATCGCGCTTGGTGTAACCGGTGCGGCGCAGCGCCTTGATACCATCGGAATAGAACGTGCCCGCGGCAACACCCGGACGCCAGCCGGTGCCAATCGCCTGCCAAGGCTCATACAGCCCCACCTGCTGCTCCTGCACCGGCGTATCCGAATGCGAATAACCGATTGAAAAGCCGAGCTTGCGGTCTGCAGATTGACCGATGTAACTGATATTGAAGCGGTTGCCATTGGCCTTGGCATTGGCGGCCGATCCCATCCCGTTGCGCAGCCAACGACCGCTGATGGCGATCACCGGCTTGTCGTAATCCAGCGGGCGCACGGTGCGCATATCCATCGTGCCGGACAGGCCCTGGCCCACCAGGGAGGCATCGGGGGTCTTGTACACGGTGACACCGGCCATCAACTCGGACGGGTACTGGTCGAACTCGACGCTGCGGTTATCGCCGGTGCTGACCAGCTCGCGGCCATTGAGGGTGGAGGTGGAGAAATCCGGCGACAAGCCGCGCACACTGATCACCTGCGCACGCCCGGCGACGCGCTGGGCGGTCAGGCCCGGCAACCGTGAAATCGATTCGGCAATCGATACATCCGGCAACTTGCCGATGTCTTCGGCAGAGATCGCTTCGACAATCGAGTTCGATTGCTTCTTGATGTCGATGGCGCGTTCGATACCACCGCGGATACCGGTGACAACGACCACATCAAGGTTCTTGGCGTCATCCGCCTTCTTTTTCGCTTTGGCAGTCGCACCCGGTGTGGCGGCAGCTTGTGCAGCCTCCTGTGCTTGCACTTGCAACGCCAGCATCATGGTTGCGGTGGCGAGCGCCACGCTCAACAGGTTTCTCTTTAAATGCGCCATCTTCCCCTCCGGAAATGGTAATTCAATGATTGGATGGTCTGTTGCCACCCACTTTTTCATGCCTGCATCATTTGAAAATGCATGAACATTGCGATGTTGTGACAGTGCAGCGGCAAACGAAAGACCCTGCATACGTATTCATTGCAGCACTCCCCCGAAAACCCGTGAAACCCGCATCAATACACACTTTCACAACGCGGCACATGACTTGGAAAGCGCTCCTTTGGGCGCTTTCCAACGTCCAAAGCCGGCCTTATTCCGGCAATGGCGACAAACGCACCGCCGCGCCACCACCGCCCGCCAGCCACAGCGAGAGCCCCTCCTTCGAGGTGACGGTTTTGCTTTCCCGCACAAACCTGAAGCGCGCATCGCCTTTCCAATCGGCGCCATCACCATCGCGATAGATCTCGGCGCGGTAGCGTTTGCCGGCATCCAGAAAGTCCAGCTTCAGTGCCAGCGTGCGCGGCGTGCGGTCATTCATCGCACCCAGGAACCACACCGGTGCGCCGCGTTGCTTGCGCGCGATCGCGACAAACTGCCCCACTTCGCCCGCCAGCACATGGCTTTCATCCCAATCCACCGCCACATCTTTGATGAACTGAAATGCGTCCTTGTGCTGCGTGTAATGCTCGGGCAAATCGGCCGCCATCTGGATGGGGCTGTAGATGCCCACATACAGCGCCAACTGGCGCGCCAAGGTGCTCTGGATTTCCTGCCCATGCCGGCCAGTGAGGCTGAGCACACCGGGGGTGTAATCCATCGGCCCCGCCAGCATCCGGGTGAACACCAGGGTCACTTCATGTTCGGGCGGATTGGGCGGGCTGCCCCAGGCGTTGTATTCCATCCCGCGCGCGCCTTCACGCGACACCCAATTGGGATACGTGCGGCGCAGACCGGTGTCCTTGATCGGCTCGTGCGCGTCGATGGCCACGTGGTACTTGGCAGCTTGCTGCACCACGCGCAGGTGATGGTTGCTCATCCATTGGCCTTCGTGCCATTCGCGCAGCACCG
>DAORUL010000028.1:3372-4726 GCA_035433165.1 Thermomonas sp.
ACGCGCAGGTGATGGTTGCTCATCCATTGGCCTTCGTGCCATTCGCGCAGCACCGGCCCATCCACCACATCCTGCCGTTCGATCTGGCCGGCATCGCAGACATAGCCGGTCTTCACCACATCGATCCCATTGCGCTGATCCAGCGCAAACGCCGCATCAAGCTGGCGCGCGTAGTGGCTCACGGCGCAACCGGTTTCATGATGGCCGATCAGATGCACACCGTTGGCGGCACCGAATTTCGACAAGCCTTGCAGATCAAAATCGGTGGTCGGCCGGGTGTAATCAAAGCCCCAACCATTGGCAAACCAGTCGCCATCCCAGCCCGGGTTCCAGCCTTCCACCAGCACGCCGCGAAACCCGTTTCTGGCGGCAAACGCCATCACCCGCCTGGTGTTGGCGGTGGTGGCTGCGTGTTTGGGGCCGGTAGCCCAACTCTGCTGATCCAGATGCATGGACCACCACACACCCATGTATTTGGCGGGGGTAAACCAGCTCACGTCGCCCAGTGCGTTGGGCTCGTTGAGGTTCAGGATCAAATTCGATTCCACCAAGCCACCGGCGTTGTCGCTCAGGGTGATGGTGCGCCACGGCGTGACGAAGGGTGTGCTGCGCACCACCGGCGTCGGGCTACCCGGGGTGAGTGCAGCACGCAGCACGCCGTTTTCACCATGCAGCAAATTCATCCCGGCGTAGTCCACCAGTGCGGCCTCGTGCAGGCTGATGTGCAGGCCATCGTCGGTGCGCAGAGTCAGCGGAGTTTGCGCAATGCCGACTTCCGCGAGCGACGTGCGGTGGTAGAGATATTCTTCGCGGTTCCACTCCAGTGCCGGGATCCACCATGCGGTGGCGGGCCGTGCGATGGAAAATTCGGTCAACTCTGCGACGATTTGCGCTTCCTGCAATTTGGGTTGCCTGGGCACGTCGTAGCGAAACCCGACGCCATCATCGAATACCCGGAACACCATGTCGAACTGGCGGTGATCCATGTCTTTTTCGACAAAGCTTGCGCGCAACTCGTTGTAGTGATCGCGCACGAAACGGCGCTCACCCCACGGCTGCTCCCAGGTATCGTCCTGGCTGCGAGTCGCCTGTTTTTCCAGTTGCAGATTACGCATCAACTGGCGGCCATTGCGGAAGATGAAGCCCAGCCGCGAATCATTGAGCACCGGCTTGCCATCGCGCAGCACGCGATAGGCCAGACGCCCTTCGCCATTGAGATCGAGTTGCACTTGGATGCGCCCATCGGGCGACTGCACCTGCGCCACTTGTTCGGCATGGACAAATCCGGGCAAGGCCAACGCCAATACCCATGCATACGAAAGGAATTTCATCGCATCAGCCCTGCCCGTTCAAT
>DAORUL010000028.1:4826-18137 GCA_035433165.1 Thermomonas sp.
CGTTGCACATCGTGGTTGGAAATCGCCCAGCATGGCCAGCCTTCCGTGAGTTTGGCTTCCAGTGCTTCTACCGTGCTGCGGATGTAGGCAGCGCTGCTGTCTTCGGTCAGCAGCTCGAAGCTGTAGCCCATATGCAGGCGCGTGGGCGTGCAATATTCGGCGGTGGTGGCCAGCGAATCCTCTGACGAAATTTCACCCAGCGCGCCGGCATCGGGATAGCGGTTCAGCAACGCGCGCACGTCTTCCAACAGCCCCAGGTTTTCCGGCTGGGTGTTGTTGTACAGGTGATATTGGAAGGCGTAAGGATTGTCTGCACTGAAGCCGCGGCCGATGCGCAATGCCGCCGGCTTGGGAGGGTTGTCGCGCAACAACGCATCGTGGTACGGGAAATTGATGGAATCCAGACGGAAACCGTCCACGCCGCGATCCAGCCAGAATTTCAAGTTCTCCAATTGCGCCGTACGCACCTGCGGATTATGAAAATTCAAATCCGGCTGCGAGGTCAAGAAATTGTGCAGGTAGTACTGCCCACGCCGCGGCTCCCACGTCCATGCCACGCCCCCGAACAATGACAACCAATTATTGGGAGGCGTGCCATCGGGCTTGGCATCGGCCCAGACAAACCAGTCGGCCTTCGGGTTGTCACGGTTTTGCCGGCTTTCGGCAAACCACGGATGCGCGACGGAGCAATGGCTCAACACCTGATCGATCATCACCTTCAAACCCAAGGCATGCGCCTTGTCCAGCACGCGATCAAAATCCGCAAGCGTGCCAAACAGCGGGTCCACACCGCGAAAATCAGCGATGTCATAACCAAAATCAGCCATCGGCGAGGTGAAGAATGGCGAAATCCAAATCGCGTCCACACCGAGTGACGCGATGTAGTCGAGCTTTGCCAGAATGCCCGGCAAATCGCCCACACCATCGCCATTGGTGTCCAGAAAACTGCGCGGGTAGATCTGATAGATCACCGCACCGCGCCACCAGTTTTGCACTGTCATCTTTGCCCCACATCCCTGCATTCGGCTTGGACTATGCCGGGCAACACAGGTGTTGTGCAGCGATTGGCAAGTGAATACGTTTACACCACGCCATGGCAGTCGGCTGCGGTATATCTGCAGCTCAAGCCGCACAACGGGCCCATCCGGGCCAGGGGATTGCATGCACACCAGCACCACCAAGCCAGCGCTTTCATTCTGGCAAATCTGGAATATGTGCTTCGGGTTTTTGGGCATCCAATTCGGGTTTGCCCTGCAAAATGCCAATGTCAGCCGCATCTTCCAGACCCTTGGCGCAGGGATGGATGACATCCCCATCTTGTGGGTGGCCGCACCGTTGACGGGCCTGTTGGTGCAACCATTGATTGGCTATCTGTCCGATCGCACCTGGACGCGCCTGGGCCGCCGTCGCCCGTATTTTCTGGTCGGCGCAGTGCTGGCATCGCTGGCTTTGTTCGCCTTCCCCAATGTGCCCGCGTTGTGGATTGCCGCCGGCATGTTGTGGGTGCTGGATGCCTCGATCAATATTTCGATGGAACCGTTCCGCGCCTTCGTGGGTGATCAGCTTCCCGCATCACAACGCCCCACCGGGTTTGCGATGCAGAGCTTTTTCATCGGCGCAGGCTCGGTGGTCGCCAGTGCCCTGCCCTTCGCGCTGGAAAAAATGGGCGTGGCCAATACCGCCGCGGCGGGGCAGATTCCCGATACCGTGCGCTATGCGTTCTATGCCGGCGGTGTGGCCCTGTTAGGCGCCATTGGCTGGACGGTGCTGCGTACCCGCGAATATCCGCCGGACGTGCTGGCGCATTGGGATGCGGCGCCCACGCAGGCAAGCCGCAGCCATCACACCGTGCTGATCCGCAGCCTTGCTTGCATGGCCATCGTTGCGGGCCTGCTGTTGGCGGCCTTGGTGGAAAGCCGCACGCTGGACAAGGCGCTGTACATCCTCGCCGGCTTGTTCTGTGGATTCGGGCTTGCCTTCCTGGTGCGCACCTTCCTGACTGCCGACAACGCCTTTACCCGCATCCTGGATGATGTGCGCGACATGCCGCCGGCAATGGCGCAATTGGCGGTGGTGCAATTCTTCTCATGGTTTGCATTGTTTGCGATGTGGATCTACACCACCGCCGCCGTCACCGAAGTGCACTTTGGCAGCACCGATCCGGCCTCGGCCGCGTACAACGCCGGTGCCAATTGGGTAGGGGTTTTGTTTGCCGCCTACAACGGGTTTGCCGCACTGGCCGCCGTGGTGATTCCGTGGATGGCGCGCCGCTTTGGCTTGCGCATTAGCCACCTGCTGAACGCGGTATTGGGCGGGTTGGGCTTGCTGTCGATTGGCTGGATCCATGACCCGCATTGGCTCTTGCTGTCGATGCTGGGCGTGGGCTTTGCGTGGGCGTCGATCCTGTCGCTGCCCTACGCGATGCTGTCCGACAGCGTGCCCGCCTCCAAGATGGGCACTTATATGGGCATCTTCAATTTCTTCATCGTGATTCCGCAGTTGGTCGCCGCAAGCTTGTTGGGCTTCCTGCTGAAAACCTTGCTGGGCGGGCACCCCATCCATGCGCTGGCGATTGGCGGTGCCAGCATGATTGTGGCTGGCCTGTGTGTATTGCTGGTGCGTCTGCCCACCGAGAAAACCGCATGAGGACTGTCGTGATGCGCCGTTCACTTACCCTCTCCATCCTTGCCAGCAGCTTGCTTGCCGCCTGTGCCTTTGCTGCACCGCGCAACTACACGCAAGCCGCCAAGGACTACTACGGCACGCTGGAACCGTTCGCCAGCCAAGCGGTGTACTTCGTGGTGACCGACCGCTTCGTCAATGGCGATCCCGCCAACGACCAGCGCGATCAGGGCGGCGCGCTGCACACCTTCAACATTCCGCTGCCGCCCTGCAATGGCGTGTCCGGCAACATCGGTTATATGGGCGGCGACTTCAAAGGCATCGCCGATCATCTGGACTACATCCACGCGATGGGCTTCACCTCGGTATGGATCACGCCCATCGTCGATAACCCCGACGAAAGTTTCACCGGCGGCGTTGCGCCCACCTGTGGCGGCATCCTCGCGGATAAAGGCAAGACCGGCTACCACGGCTATTGGGGGGTGAATTTCTACAAGGTCGATGAACACCTGCCCAGCCCCGGCATGGGTTTTCGCGACCTGTCCAAGGCCATGCACGCCAAGGGCATGAAGCTGGTGCTGGATATCGTGGGCAATCATGGCTCACCCGCCTGGGGCATGGCATTTGATCAGCCCCAATTCGGCAAGCTCTATGACCAAACCGGCAAGCTGGTGGCCGACCATCAAAACCTGCCGCCGCAACAACTCGACCCCGCACACAATCCGCTGCATCGCTTCTACAACACCCGTGGGCCGGTCGATGGCGACAAGGGCTCGATCTTCGATGGCAACCTGGCCCAGCTGTCGGACTTGAACGAACACAACCCGGATGTCCTGAACTATCTGGCCGGCGCATACGAGCAGTGGATCGAGCAAGGCGCAGACGCCTTTCGCATCGACACCATCGCGTGGATGCCCGATAGCTTCTGGCAACAATTCAGCACCCGCATCCGCAGCAAACACCCGGGCTTTTTCATGTTTGGCGAAGCCTTCGACTACAACGCCAACACGATTGCCCAGCACACCCTGCGCGGCCACGGCGAAACCAGCGTGCTGGATTTCCCGATGAAGCAGGCAATGGAAGCGGTGTTTGGACGCAAGCAGCAAGGCTTCGAGCGCATGGCCGAATCCTTGCACCTGACCAGCGGGCCGTATGCCAACCCGTATGACCTGGCCACGTTTTACGACAATCACGATATGCCGCGGCTGGACGCCAGTGACAACGGCTTTATCGACGCACACAACTGGCTATTCACCGCGCGCGGGATTCCGGTGGTGTATTACGGCTCCGAAATGGGCTTCATGCGTGGCCGCCCCGAACATGGCGGCAACCGCAATTATTTTGGTGTGGACGGCATTGCGCAGGCCAGCAAAAGTCCCATCCACGCGGCCCTGACCCGCATTGCCAATCTGCGTGCCGCCACGCCCGCCTTGCAACGCGGATTGCAATTGGATATCGAACTGCAAGGCGACCGCGCCGCGTTCTATCGCGTCTATCAGCACGCGGGGGTGCACCAAATTGCGCTGGTGCTGCTCAACAAGGGCGATGCCGAGGCGGCATTTTCGATTGACTCACTGCTGCAAGCCGGACACTGGCACTCGCCGTTGGATGGCAGCACGCAGCAAGTGACCACCGGTGGCAAGCTGGAGGCCCGCGTACCCGCGCACGGGGTACAAGTCTTTGTGCTGGATGCGCCCGTCACCAATACTGCGCTGGCATCCGCCTTGAATGTGGCAATGGCCAAGGCACGGCTGCCGTAGCAGACCCCCTCACCCCACGCTGGATGCTCGGATCGCCAGCGTGGGCTGCAAGGTCTGGCTTTGTGCCGGGGTATCGCGCACCAGCCGCAGCAGCGCATCCACCAGCAATGCCCCCGCCTTGGAGGTGTCTTGCACCACAGTGGTCAACGGCGGGTTGGAAAACCGTGCCATCGGGGTGCCATCAAAGCCCACTACCGCGACATCCTCGGGCACACGCAAGCCTGCTTCCGTCAGCGCATGCATCGCGCCAATGGCAATCAGATCGCTGGCGGCAAACACGGCATCAAACGGCTGCTTGCGCGCCAGCAATACTTTCGCGGCGTCATACCCCGCCTGCTCGGTACTGGGTGCATCCACTTGCAAGTCCGCCGACATCGAAAGCCCGGCATCGTGCAGCGCCGCTTCGCACCCCTGATAACGCGCATGAAACTCCGGGAAACGGGTTGACGCATCGCCCAAAAAGGCAATCTGCCGCCGCCCGCAATCCAATAGATGCTGACCGGCCATGCGGCCGCCGGCGTGATTATCACAGCCAATGGTGATCCCCGGCTGGTCTTCCAGCACATGCCCCCAACGCACGAAATGGGTGCCCTGCGCCAGCAGATGCGCCAGCTTGCTCTGGTAGGCCAGATAGTCGCCATAGCCCAACAAAATCAGGCCATCGGCCTTCATGCTGTCTTCGTAATCGGCATGCCAGTCGTCCGACAACTGCTGAAACGACACCAGCAAATCATGGCCGTGTTTGGCACAGGCGCGGGTAATGGAACCCAGGATCGACAAAAAGAACGGATTGATGTGCGAATCATCCGGCGTGGGGTCTTCAAACAGCAGCAGCGCCAGCGTCCCGGCGCGCTGGGTGCGCAGGCTGGAAGCGTGGCGATCAACCTTGTAATTGAGCTCGCGTACCGCCTGCTCTACCCGCCGCTTGGTCTCGGCGTTGACCAGCGGGCTGCCCGCCAGCACCCTTGATACGGTGGCCTGCGACACCGCCGCACGATGGGCGATGTCCAGTGACGTCACGCGGGTCTTTTTGCGGGAGTGGCGGGGCTCGGTCATGGCGCGAGTCTAGCAAGATGACACGCCACCGTTTCTGCGCCCGCCGCCCGGCGCTACTTCGCCCAACCCGGGTCATTGAACAGCTGCGGGTACTGCACCAATGCCTCGCGCATGGCGTTGATCTGCGGCATCGGCGCTTCCTGCGATTCACGTACCGCCTTGGCGCCGACGATGAATTTCACCAGCAGCCCGTGCAAGGCAGCATCCGCATCGGGTTTGAGTTTGCATTGGGCAATCATCTGATTGACGGCGGTGTCGATTTGTTGCGCGGTGTTGTGCGCCTGGGTGGCATCCATATGCCCGTGTTCATAATGATCAAGCGCCTGCACGGCTTGGCGAATACTGCGCATGCCTGCGCGCAATGGCGCATCGGTGGCCCAGCGCTGCGCTGGCGTGGTGGCCACGACCGGCGGTGTGGCGTGTGCAGCATGCGCCTCGTGACCGGCATGGCCGGACGATTGCGCCAATACCGGGGCTGCGCACATCGCGAAGGCAACGCTGGCGATCGCAGCAGCAATAGTGTTCGTTTTCATCACAGCACTCCAAGATGCGAAAGGATCTTTCTTTACCTTCGCACGGGCGCGAGGTGTCAACCATGATCCAGGTCAAAGTGCAAAAAACGATAACGCTGGCGGCGGCAATCCGGACTGGGGCAAAGGTACAAGCGGGCCATGGATGGCCCGCGTCCGCCGCATCAGTCGCGGATGACTGGATAAGGTGGTGAACCTTTGTCCCAGTCCGGAGTGCCGCGTACTGCACTCGCCAACGCTCAACTGCTAGTGCCCCACCCCGTCTTTGACCCAAATCAATGACGGCAATCTGCATTGGCAACACCATGCCTGTTTTCCAGCACGGGAACCTGCACATGCAACTGGTGTGTCCTGCCGGCAACCTGCCGGCCTTGCAAGCGGCGGTGGATGCCGGTGCCAATGCGGTGTATGCCGGCTTCCGTGACCAGACCAATGCCCGCGCATTCCCGGGTTTGAATTTTTCCGATGATGAGCTGCGTGCCGGCATTCGCTATGCACACGCCAAGAATGCCAAGGTGTATCTGGCGCTGAATACCTACCCCGACAGCGCCCGCTTGGCCGATTGGTATGCCGCCGTGGACAAAGCCGCAAGCCTTGGCACCGATGCCATCATCGCCGCAGAAATGGCGGTGCTGGACTACGCCGCGCGCACCTACCCCAAACTGCCGCGCCATCTTTCGGTGCAAGGCAGCGCCACCACCGCGCCGGCCCTGCAATATGCCTATGACCGCTTTGGCATCAGCCGTGCGGTGCTGCCACGGGTGCTGTCGCTGCAACAAGTGGAACGCCTGTGCGAGCGATCACCCGTGCCGCTGGAAGTGTTCGCTTTCGGCAGCCTGTGCATCATGGTGGAAGGCCGCTGCCAACTGTCCAGCTACGTCACCGGCGCATCACCCAATCGCCACGGCGTGTGCTCGCCGGCCAAGTTTGTGCGCTGGGACGAACACACCGACGGTAGCCGCAGCGTGCGCTTGAATGATGTGTTGATCGACGAGTTCAAGCCCAATGAGCCCGCCGGCTACCCCACGGTGTGCAAGGGCCGCTTTGATGTGGGCAATGAAATTTTCCACGCCCTGGAAGAGCCCACCAGCCTCAATACCATGGAGTTGTTGCCGCGCCTGCAACAGATCGGCGTGGTGGCACTGAAGATCGAAGGCAGGCAACGTGGCGTGGCCTATGTCAGCTCGGTCACACGCACCTGGCGCAACGCCATCGACCAGCTCAAGAGCAACCCGGAACACTGGCAGGTCAAGCCAGAATGGCAGGCCGAAATTTCGCGCCATGCCGAAGGCCACCAGACCACGCTGGGCCCATATCACCGCGCTTGGCATTAAGGATTTCCGATGAAACTCAGTCTTGGCCCGTTGCAGTATTTTTGGCCGCGTGAAACCACGCTGGCGTTTTATCGGCAAGCCGCGCAATGGCCGGTTGACATCATTTATCTAGGCGAAACCGTGTGCAGCAAGCGGCGCGAACTGCGCACCGTGGAATGGCTGGCATTGGCCGAAGAATTGGCGGCATCGGGCAAGCAAATCGTGCTGTCCACGCTGGCGCTGATCGAAGCCGAAGCCGAGCTCAGCGTGCTGGATCGGCAGATTGCGCATGGCGGCTTCTGGATCGAAGCCAATGACCTTTCCGCGGTACAGCTATGCAAAGAAAAAAGCCGCCCATTCGTCGCCGGGCCATCGCTCAATGTGTACAACCACCGCGCCTTGGCCATGCTGATGGGCGATGGCCTGCGGCGCTGGGTGCCGGGCGTTGAACAAGGCCGCAGCCTGATTGGTGAATTGAAGGACGGCGTGCTGAGCGATGGCCATGTAATGCCGGAACTGGAAGTGATTGGCTGGGGCCGGCTGCCGTTGTCGTATTCGGCACGCTGCTTTACCGCACGCGCACTGGATGTGCCCAAGGACCAATGCGGTTTCCGCTGCATCGACTACCCCGATGGCATGCCGCTGGCCACCCGCGAAGGCCGCCCGTTCCTGCGTATCAATGGCATCAGCGTGCAGGGCGAAGAAATCACCGACCTTGGCCCGGAATTACCGGAACTGCACACCCTTGGCGTGGATATCCTGCGCCTGTATCCACAAGCCGAAGGCATGGACGCCATCGTGCAACACTTCGATGCCGCACGCCACAGTGACACCCCACCGACCCGCATCGGTGAACGCAACGGCTATTGGTATGGCGAAGCCGGAATGCGGATGACGGCTTGATCGGCACGCTGCTGGCTGGCCGCTGGCACACGCAATGCCGGGATGACCTTTTTCCCTTCCCCTGAGGGAGAAGAAAAAACTAATCCACCCGGTAATGCGCGCCCAAACTTTGCTGGCGCGCAATCGCAGCCCGCAGCATCATTTGCGCCAATGCGCTTTGCCAGCCATCCATGGCCGCGCAGTCCGCAAGCGCTGCCTGCATCGCTGCGCCACTGCGCACCGGACCCATCGCCTGCATCATCAAGTCGCGCAGATGCAGCACACTGGCGGCATCCAGTGACGGCCTGCGGTGCAGCACTTGATAGTGACCTTCGGCTGTTTCTGCTGGGCGCGTATCACGCAACAACTGCCCCAGCCTGCGCCCGCACACCACCCCTTCCAGTAAGGAATTACTGGCCAAACGGTTGGCCCCATGCACGCCATTGCAGGCCACTTCGCCCACCGCATACAGCCCCGGCAACGAGGTGCGCCCTTCGGCATCGGTGGCCACGCCGCCCATATGGAAATGCGCGGCAGGCGTCACCGGAATGGGTTGCACCCGCGGATCGATGCCGTGTTCCATGCACGCCTGGAACACGGTGGGAAACTGCTTGGGGAAGGATGCGCCCAGTGTGTGCGCATCCAGCCATGCGCCGCCCTCGCGGCAGGCCTGCCACACGCGGCGTGCCACCACATCGCGCGGGGCCAAATCCGCCAGCGGATGCACGCCATCCATCAGTGAATGACCGGCTTCATCCAGCAGGCGTGCGCCCGCGCCGCGCAAGGCTTCGGTCACCAGTGGCAGGCTGTGCACACCGGGAATGGCCATCGCCGTAGGATGGAATTGCACAAATTCCAGATCCCGTGCGGCAGCGCCTGCCTGAATCGCCAACGCCAGCCCGCTGCCATCGGCATCGGCCGGATTGCTGGTCTGCGCAAACAGCCCACCGATGCCTCCGGTCGCCAAAATCACGGCGCGCCCATGCACCACGCTGCGCGTGCCATCGGCTTCGACCAGACACACACCACACACACGACCATCGCGCAGCACCAGACCATCCACATCGACATCGGCGCGGCGTTGCATATGCGGCACACTGCGCGCCGCCGCTACCAAGGCCTGCATCACCTTCGCGCCGGTCGCATCGCCGCCGGCATGCACAATGCGCGGACGGTCGTGGCCACCTTCGCGGCCCAATTGCAGGCGACCTTCGGCATCACGATCAAACACCACGCCTTGCTGTTCCAGCCAGTGCACCGCGTCGACGGCACTGTGCGTGAGGATGTCCACCATCGCGCAGTCGTTGTGATGACTACCCGCCACGCAGGTATCGCGCGCATGATCAGCGGGATGGTCACCCTCACCTATCGCGGCGGCGATTCCACCTTGCGCCATCGCACTGGCCGCGCCTTTGACACCTTGCGCACGGCTCAATACCAGCACCGGCGTGGGCGCTAAGGCCAGCGCCGCCGACAGCCCGGCAATGCCTCCACCAACGATGAGGATTGGGTCAGGCGTGCTCACACCTTTTCGCCGCGACCAACCGCCAACATCCGGTCCAGCGCTTGGCGCGCCTTGACGATCACATCCTCCGGCACATGGATTGCATTACTCATGTCGCGCAGACATGCATAAATATTGGGCAAGGTGATCCGCTTCATATGCGGACACAGATTGCAGGGCTTGATGAACTCCACCTGCGGAAACTGGTTGCGCAGGTTATCGGCCATCGAGCACTCGGTGATCATCGCCACGCGCACCGGTTTTTCTTTTTCCAGCCATTTGCCCATGGCGCTGGTGGACCCGACGAAATCGGCTTCGGCCAATACTTCAGGCGAGCACTCGGGGTGCGCCACGATCTTGGCGTCGAAACGCTCGCGGGTGTGGCGCGCTTCCATCGCGGTGAATTTTTCATGCACCTCGCACTGGCCGTGCCAGAGCACCAATTCGACCGGGGTTTGGGTGGCCACCCACGCGCCCAGATAGCGGTCGGGCAGGAAGATGACCTTGTTGACGCCGAACTCGGCAGCCACCGCATTGGCCATGTGCACGGCATTGGCCGACGTGCAGCAGGCATCGGATTCGGCCTTCACCGCGGCGCTGGTATTGACGTAGCTGACCACCGGCACGCCCGGGTGTTGCGCACGCAGTGCGCGCACATCTTCGGCCGTGATCGATGAGGCCAACGAGCAGCCGGCCTGCATATCCGGAATCAGCACGGTTTTAGCGGGGGCCAGAATCTTGGCGCTTTCGGCCATGAAATGGACGCCGCACAGCACGATCAGATCGCTGTCGCACTTGGCCGCAGCCTGTGCCAACGCCAGCGAATCACCGGTGATGTCGGCAACACCATGGAAGATTTCCGGCGACTGGTAGCTGTGCGCCATGATCACCGCACCGCGTTCTTTTTTCAGCGACTCGATGGCATCAATCCACGGCAAATGCAGCGGGACTTCCATGCACGGAATCAGCTGTTCCAGGGTTGCAATCAACGACGCGTGGCGCGCCTCCAGTGCGGGATTCCACGACGGTACAGCAGGTGCGTTCATTCAAGGCTCGCGTTGGCCACAGGGGGTACCCGCGCAGCGGGGGCGGCGCGGGGTTGCCATGGTAGTGGTTCAGTCCTTGCCGTGGTAGGCGCTGCGCGCTGCTTGTGCAAACCGCGCGCCACGATTGAGCGCAATACGCAGCCCCAGCGGCACTTTTTCCCACGGCAGACGATCCAGCAGATTGCGTGCGGTCAGGCCCAATTCCACATCACCGGTCAGCACCAGACGACGCTGGAAGAACAGAGTATCCGCATCTTCCAAACGCCCAGCCAACAGCAACAGATCGGTGGCGGTGCCGCGCACGGTGGCTTCGGCCGGGGCATCCACCACCAGCAGGCGCTCGCCCTGCAGTTCCACCACCCAGCGCAATCCAAGATCACTGACTTCGATCCCCAGCCGGCGGCCGGCCATGAATTCCAGCGCATCGCCTGCCAGCGGCCCTGCCAAAACCTTGGCCATCGCCCGTTCCAGCAAACGCGCCTGCAATGCCGGCGGCACGGCTTTCAGCAATGGCGCAAGGCGCTTGGGCGGCGGCACCAGCCGCAGCAGGGATTGCGCCGAGGACGGCGTGGAAGAAGTATGAGTCTGCATGGTGGGCACGATCATGCCGCCTGTGGTGGCCTGCCCACCTTGATCCAAATCAGTTTCCAGCCCCTGCGCACGACACGCCTCGCCGATGGCCACGCCCAGCACGCCGCTGGCAACCCCCGGCGACAAGCCAAGCGCCCCACCCAGGGTTTCCGCACGCTGGCGCACGCGCAGTTCGCGCCGGCTATCGCGCCCGGAAATCCCGGCCTGTGCTTTGAGCCTGCCGGCCAACTGCGCCAAACGTGCGCGCGCCGCCAACAACACCACCAAGCCATCATCCACGCCATCAATGGCCAGCCGCACGGGGCTTAGACCGGGGGTTCGTTCAACCATGGGAGTCTCCAGAATCAAGGGCGTGCGCAGCACGCAACACCTGTTCGATATACACCGCTTCGGCCTGCGCCGCATCGAAGTCGGCGTGCTTGCGCTTTTTCACGCCGTGATCGGATAACACGATGTGCGTGTCTGCAACCACGCCGGCTTGCGCAAGGCAGGCCGCAACACAATGCAGCGCGCAGCCGTCCAACGCCAGGATCGGGCGTTTGCTTTGCGCGGTACGTACCAGACCCGTCACGCCGCCGCCGACACCAGCGATGCAAGACATCTCTGCCACTTCGTCACGATCCAGCTTGAGGGCCAGATGGTTGGCCATCTGCGCTGCACTGGAGCAGCCCGAACACGAATACACCAGTGGCTTTGTTTTACTCACTTGCCCGCCTTGAATTCGGCTGCAAACCGGCGCACCCGCCAACGCGCGGCGCATTGCGTCGCCACACCTGCGGCATGCGCCAGCAGCAGTACCAGCCCGGCACTATTGACCGGGATTTGCCGGAAGATCGCCATGACCAAGGTCAATCCGGCCAGCAGCTGCAAGCTGAGCACCATGTATTTGTCGCGCTCGGGCACCAGCGATTGCACGCCGGGGACACGCACGCCGCGCCCGCAGCGGCGTTGCAAGTCAATCCACGCCAGAAAGCCGGTGATCTCCAACTGCATGCCCGTCACCAGCCACGGCAAGCCCAGCGCCAGCGCCAACGCGCCGACCAGTACAACCTGACCCGCATCGGCAGCCAGCACAGCAGCGGAAGCGGCCAGCGCCAACAAACCGCTGCGCCAGAACCAGGTCAATGGCACGTTGCGCAATTTGGCAGCGCGCGATTGCAGCAACAAGCCACCCAACGCAAATGCCAACCCCAGCCCTGCAACTGCAATGCGCATTCCCGGCAACGCACCGCCCGCCAGCCCCAACAACAGGGCGAGCAGCAGTACGCCATACAGCAGCGCTTGCCAAACACCCTGTAGCCGCGCAGGTGCCGGCAGCGCGCCTTGGAACATCGGTGCCACCACCCGCGACACCGCCGCCAGCAATCCCAAAATCCACCCCAGTACACCCCAACTGGCATGCAAATCGGTCAGTGCGGGCAGCGCCAGAGTGGCCTTGCCAGACAGGCCAGCGGCCAAGGCAAACCCCAGCAAGGCCGTCACCAGCGCCGCCAACAGGGCGCTGCCAATGCCCCAGCGCAACAAGCGCTGCGTGCCGGCTTGCCACAAGCCCGGCAGCAGCAGCACCAGCAACAGCATGAACGCCGCCAACAGCACGCCGCCGCCCAGCATAGGTGACAACCGCAGCGGCCCATGCAGCGCCAGCACCAGCAGCAGCGCGCCTGCGTTCAACAAACCGTACAACCACGCGGCGGCCTTGCGTCCACCACGCACCGGCGCCTGCACCGCCACCGGCAAAAATTGCAGCAAGCTGCCCACCATTGCATTGCCCAGAAAGCCCAGCGTAAAGGCATGCACCACCGCCACACTGGCACCAGCCCAGCGCGATGCCAGCACCGCGTCGCCATCGCAGACCAACAAGCCACCTGCCAACACACCCCAAACGGATGCCGTCAGCAGGAAACGCTGCGGAATGGCGGGCTCCGGGGCCTGCTGGACAACCAGCTTGGTCATGCCAACCGGGTCATGCCCGCACGGCCATTGCGCAGGCCGTCATTGGGCAGGCCG
>DAORUL010000029.1:0-18105 GCA_035433165.1 Thermomonas sp.
CCATGCAGCGCATCGCGGATATCACGTTGTTTTTCGCCATAGGCCAACCACAACGTCAGGCCGATTCCCAGCAAGAACGCCAGCAACGCCCACGCCCACGCAGGCACCCGTCGCGAGGGTGATGTCGGGTCTAACCCGGTACTGGTGCTGTCACTGGTAAATGGCATCGTGCTTCCTGATGGAACCATGCGGCGCTCCTTGCCGGGCAAACCTTACACTGCAAACTGCTCGATCAGAATGCGTTCTTCCAGATTGTGTTCCGGATCAAACAACAGTGTCACCTGTCGATCACGTGACTCACGTACCAAAACCTCAGTCACATCGCGTACTTCATGCGAATCAGCAGTGGCACTGACCGGGCGCTTGTGCGGATCCCGCACCCGAAACCGCACCTCGGTGCCGGACTTGAGCACTGCACCGCGCCAGCGCCGTGGCCGGAATGGGGCAATTGGAGTCAATGCCATCACATTGGCCCCCAGCGGCAAAATCGGGCCATGTGCGGAGAAGTTGTAGGCGGTGCTGCCAGCAGGTGTTGCCAGCATCACGCCGTCGCAAATCAACTCGTCTAATCGCACTTCACCATTGAGTTCAATACACACATGTGCAGCCTGCCGGGTTTGCCGCAACAACGATACCTCGTTGTACGCCAACGAGCTTACGCTGGCACCAGACTCGGTTTGCGCCAGCATTTCCAGCGGGTGCAGCACGGCGGGCTCGGCGGCATCAATGCGTGCCGGCAAATCATCATCTTCTCGAAAATGATTCATCAAAAACCCCACGGTTCCCAGCTTCATGCCATACACCGGCTTGCCCAGATGGGCGTGCCGGTGCAGGGTTTGCAGCATGAAGCCATCCCCGCCCAAGGGGACGATGACGTCGGCGTCTTGTGGGGAATGGGTACCGTAGCGATTGACCAATGCCGCGAATGCGGCTTGCGCGTCATCGGTCGGGCTGGCCAGCAGGGCGATGCGGGGATTCGTCATGCGCAGCAGGATAGCAAGAGCGGCCCTCTCCCGCGGACGGGAGAGGGCAACTTGCGACAGGACGCTTAGCCGCGTTGCGCCAACTGTGCCACGCGTTGCACCGCCACCGAGCAGGTGGGGTAATCGAGGGTTTTTTGCGCTGCCAATTCGGTCAACATGGCCAGGGTGAAACGCAGCCCGCTGTCGTCACGTTCCAGCCACGCCTTGACCTTGGCATCGGCATCCTTGCCCGGCATCGCCAACACCAAACCGGTCAGTGCGCGCATTTGTGCCGCCAGTTCGTCACGCAGCACGCCGCGTGCCACGGCATGCCAACGGCCATCCACCTTGAGCCCGTCGATTTGCTCGCTCAACCACGGCTCATGCAGGGCATCGGCCAGACGGAAATACACCTTGGCCACGTCGATTGGGCGCATCTTGCGCTCACGCGCCAGTTCGATAATGTCGGGACTGGCTTGCAGATACGGCAATGCCGCCAGCTGATCGGCCAATGCTGTCGGCACGCCCTTTTCACGCCATTGCTTGCGGCTGGCCTCATACACCGGGCGCTGCGACGGCGGCAAAATGCCTTCGCCAGCACGAATGTCGCGGAAGCCGTCGTGGTAACGCTCCACCGCAGTGGTAATCGCCGGCACTGCGCCGGGGCGGGAAAGCAGCCAGCGGGTGAAGCCGCGTTGCAGCTCCCATATGACTTGCAGCGCATCCACCTGCACACTGCCCGGCACCTTGCCGTCCAGCCCGTCGATCTTGGCCCACAGCTCGCGGGCATCCAGGGTTTCCCGCGTGATCGTGTAGGCCCGCGCGATTTCACCGATGCTGCGGCCGCTGTCTTCCTGCATGCGCATCAGGAAGGTCGCGCCCATACGGTTGATGGTGGAATTGGTGACTGCAGTGGCGATGATTTCGCGCTTCAGGCGGTGGCCTTCCATCGCTTTGGCGTATTTTTTTTGCAGCGGCTCGGGGAAGTAGCGCACCAGTTCCTTCGAGAGGTACGGATCTTCCGGCACATCCGAGGCCAACAATTGCGGATATGCCACCAGCTTCGAATACGACAGCAGGATGGACAGCTCCGGCCGGGTCAGGCCTTGGCCGCGCAGCTTGCGTTCGGCAATTTCGGCATCGGTCGGCAGGAATTCGATCTGCCGATCCAGCAAACCTTGGTCTTCCAGGGTTCGGATGAAGTGCATCTTCGAACCAAGACGGGTCGCGCTCATGCGTTCCATCAAGGTCAGCGCTTGGTTTTGACGGTAGTTGTCATTCAATACCAACTGCGCCACTTCATCGGTCATCTTGGCCAACAGCTTGTTGCGTTCGGCCAATTTCAAGCGATTCTTCTGCACTTCGCCGTTGAGCAGAATCTTGATGTTGACCTCGTGGTCGGAGGTATCCACACCCGCCGAGTTGTCGATGAAGTCGGTATTGAGCAACACGCCGGCTTGCGAGGCTTCAATGCGGCCCAGCTGGGTCATGCCCAGATTGCCGCCCTCACCCACGATCTTGCAGCGCAGATCCGCACCATTGACACGCAAGCCGTTGTTGGCGCGGTCGCCGGCATCAGCGTGGGTTTCCTTGCTGGATTTGACATAGGTACCGATACCGCCATTCCACAGCAGATCCACCGGTGCGCGCAGCGCCGCATGCATCAACTCGTTCGGAGTCATTGACTTGATGCCATCGGCAATGCCCAGGGCTTCACGCACCTGCGGTGTGATATCGATGGATTTCAGCGAACGCGGATAGATACCGCCACCCTTGCTGATCAGTTTGGGGTTGTAGTCGGCCCAGCTGGAACGCGGCAAGTCGAACAAGCGTTGGCGTTCCTTGAACGAAACAGCGGCGTCCGGGTTCGGGTCCAGCACGATGTGACGATGATCGAACGCACACAGCAACCGAATGTGTTCGGACAACAACATGCCATTGCCGAACACGTCACCCGACATGTCACCGATACCCACGCAGGTGAAATCCTGGGTTTGGCAATCGCGACCCAACGCACCGAAATGGTGTTTCACCGACTCCCACGCGCCGCGTGCAGTGATGCCCATGCCCTTGTGGCTGTATCCGGCGCTGCCGCCGGAGGCAAACGCATCGTCCAGCCAATAGCCATGTGCCTGCGCAATGGCGTTGGCGATATCCGAGAAACTGGCGGTGCCCTTGTCTGCTGCGACCACCAAGTACGGATCATCGCCGTCATGCCGCACGACTTGCGCCGGTGGCAACACCTTGCCGGACACGCTCAGATTGTCGGTGATGTCCAGCAACCCATTGATGAAGCGCTTGTAGCAGGCGATGCCTTCGGCCAACCATGCATCACGATCCACCGCAGGGTTGGGCAATTGCTTGGGATAGAAGCCGCCCTTGCTGCCCACTGGCACGATCACGGTGTTTTTCACCATCTGTGCCTTCACCAAGCCCAGTACTTCGGTGCGGAAATCTTCACGACGATCCGACCAACGCAGGCCGCCGCGGGCCACCGGGCCAAACCGCAAGTGGGTGCCTTCCACGCGTGGGCCACACACCCAGATTTCGCGGAACGGGCGCGGCTTGGGCAGATCCGGCACCTTGGCCGTATCGAACTTGAAACTGATGTAGTCGGCCGGGCCACCATCCTTGCGCAGGCCATCCTTGTAATTGATGTAGTAATTGGTGCGCAACGTCGCGTCAATGACGCCGATGAAGCTGCGCAAGATGCGGTCTTCATCCAAACTGGCCACGCGATCCAACAACCCCGTCAAGGCGCTGCGTGCAGCATCGATTTGTTGCTCGCGGTTACCTTCCCGCGCGGCGACCAGAGCTTGCAACGCACCCAGCGCGGCATCATCGCCGGCGGCCAACAGCTTGAGACTGCCGCCAAAGCGCTGCATGCCATGCTTGATTTCGGCCGCACTCTCGTTACCCGTGGCCGGGTGGAAGCGCGCCTCGAACAACTCCACCAACAAGCGCGACAGCAACGGATAGCGCGCCAGCGTGGCTTCCATGTAACTCTGCGAGAACGGCACACCGGTCTGCAACAGGTATTTGCAGTAGGCACGCAGCATGGCGACCTGCTTCCAGGTCAGCCCTGCAGCCAACACCAGCCGATTGAAACCGTCGTTTTCGGCATCGCCACGCCAAACCGCCGCAAAGGCATCTTCAAAATCCTCATCCAGGGCATCCACATCCAGTGGCCCCAGCAGAGACTGCACTTCGAATTCCTGGATCCATGCCAGTCCGGCCTCGCCATCCACGCGGTACGGGTGTTCGGTGATCACGCGCAGACCCATGTTTTCCATCATCGGCAACGCATCCGACAGCGGAATATCCTGCAACTGGCGATACAACTTGAAGCGCATGTCCTGCTTGCGCGGATCCACGTACAACGACAGGCGCAAATCCTGCGGGCCCGTCAATGCCGCGATGTATTCCACGTCATCGGCAGCGATGTCGGGGCTGACCTCTTCGATATAGCCTGCCGGCAAGGCATTGCCATAGCGGGCTGCAAGCCGCAGACCGGCCTCTTCACCGTGACGTGCCACCAGACGCTCGCGCAGTTCATCGCGCCAATCGCGCACGATCTTTGCCAATCCCGCCTCCAATGCTGGCAGGTCAATCGCGGCCTCGTCATTGCGCTGGCTGGGGCGGATTATGATGTGCATTTGCGCCAGCGGCGAATCGCCGATTTGCACATTGGTATCCACACGATCGCCGCCCAGTGCATCGCGCAGCATGGCTTCGATACGGTGACGCACCTGGGTGCTCATGCGTTCGCGTGGCACATACGCCAAGGCCGAGAAGTAGCGGCCATAGCGATCACGCCGCACGAACAGCTTGCTGCGCACGCGCTCTTGCAAACCCAGAATGCCCATGCAGGTTTTGAACAACTCGTCTTCGCTGGCCTGGAACAGCTCGTCGCGCGGCAGGGTTTCCAGAATGTGGCGCAGTGCCTTGCCACTGTGGCTGTTGGGGTCCAACCCGGATTGCTCCATCACGTAGGCGTGGCGCTCGCGCACCAACGGGATGTCCCACGGCCGGCGGGTGTAAGCACTGGAGGTATACAGACCAACGAAGCGCTGTTCAGAAATGGCGCGCCCTTTGCCGTCAAAGCCCAGCACTCCGATGTAATCCATATAGCCTTGCCGGTGCACGCTGGCGCGCGCATTGGTCTTGGTCAGGATCAACGCATCCACCGAACCTGACTGCGGCATGTAGTGCGCCGCCAATGACTTCAGCGGACGCGCCTTGCCGCTATCGTCGCCGCGCAACAGACCCATGCCACTGCCCGGCACCGCTGCCAGCACATCATCCTTGCCCTGTTTTTCGATCTTGTATTCGCGATAGCCGAAGAAGGTGAAATGCTCGTCTGCCGCCCAGCGCAGGAACTCCTGGGCCTCGTGTTTGCCGGCATCGCTTACCGGCAGCTTGCGCGCACCCAACTCCTCGGCAACTTCACGCATGCGGTCGCGCATCGGCTCCCAGTCGTTGACGATGGCGCGCACATCCTCCAGCACCTTGCTGATCTGGACCTTGATGTTCGCCAGCGCCGCCTGCGGCTGCCGGTCGATTTCCAGATACATCAGCGATTCGTTGCTGCCCTCACCCACCGCCACCAACTTGCCGGTCTTGTCACGATTCAAACGCGCCACCGGGTGACCCAGCAGATGTACACCAATGCCAAGCTCGGCCAACACCATGCTCACCGAGTCCACCAGGAACGGCATGTCGTCATTGGCAATTTGCAGCACGGTATGTGGCGACACCATCGCGTCGGCCTTCAGCACCGGATTGAACAATTGGATATTGGCCTTGCCACGCTTGCGCGTACGTGCGAACTCCAACATCCCGACAATACGCTCGGCCCAGCCGGCGGCACCATGGCGACCTATTTCTTCCGCATCCATGCGCTTGCAGAACGCTGCCGCAAAGGCGCGAGCCTGCTCCAGCGTGGCCTTGTCTACCCGCTTGACCAAGGCATCGAGAATCGGTTTCAGAGGTTCGCCTGCGTTGGTTTCGGCTGACTTGTTCATTTGACGCGTCTCCAAAGGGAAGCGGCCGCGCAGAGGGCGCGGCCGCAGGGATGTGGGTAAGGGTTATCGCAAACCGGTTTCGTGGCGGGCAATGACCAGCCGCTGGATTTCACTGGTGCCTTCGTAAATCTCGGTGATCTTGGCGTCGCGGAAATAGCGTTCGATGGGCATCTCCTTCGAATAGCCCATGCCCCCGTGAATCTGCAGCGCTTGATGGGTGATCCACATCGCCGCCTCCGACGCGGTGAGCTTGGCCACCGCGGCTTCGGTGGAAAACCGCTGCCCTTGTCCCTTCAACCAAGCTGCGCGCAGGGTAAGCAGCAATGCGGCATCCAGCTTGCACTTCATGTCGGCGATCTTGGCTTGCGTCATCTGGAAGGTGCCAATCGGCGCACCAAATGCGTTGCGTTCTTTCACATACGCCAAGGTGGCCTCATAGGCGGCGCGGCCGATGCCAATCGCCTGCGAGGCGATACCGATGCGACCAGCATCCAGCACGCTCATCGCGATCTTGAAGCCATGGCCTTCGCTGCCCAACACATCGTCGGCGGACGCCACGTAATCGGTAAATTCGATTTCGCAGGTGGCTGACGCGCGTATGCCCAACTTCGGCTCCGTTTTGCCGCGATGAAAGCCGGCACGCGTGGTGTCGATCATGAACGCGGTAATGCCACGCGCGCCCTTGTCGGCATCGGTCATCGCGAACAACACGATGTATTTGGCCACCGGCCCGGAGGTGATCCAGCTCTTCTTGCCGTTGATGACATAGCTGCCATCGGCCTGCTTGACGGCCTTGCAGCGCATCGCGGTGGCATCTGAACCCGATTGCGGCTCGGTCAGCGCGAATGCGCCGATTTCGCGGCCTTCGGCAATATCGCGCACGTATTTTTGTTTCTGCGCTTCGCTGCCGAAGGTCAAAATCCCATTGCAGAAAAGCGAATTGTTGACCGACATAATGGTGGAATGCGCTGCGTCCGCTGCAGCAATTTCGATCATCGCCAGCACATAGCTGACTGAATCCATGCCGGCACCGCCGTATTCGGTGGGGACTTCAATCCCCATCAAACCGTTTTCGCCCAGGGCACGGATATTCTCCAGCGGGAATTCGCCGGTTTGGTCGTGGTGTTCTGCACTAGGCGCGATTTTTTCGCGCGCAATGCGGCGGGCAACATCCTGCAGCATCCGCTGCTCTTCGCTATATCCGAACTCCACGACTGCCTCGCCTGTTTCGAAGAAGCGTCATTGTAGCAACCTCGGGCACCGAAGTCGCTTGACCGCAATCCCGCATCGCGCAACAATTATCTTTGAATCGCGATGGAAAGATATAAATGGACCTCGAAACTTGGTCGTCGCATCTGAAGGTTTTTGCCGACGCCACCCGGGTGCGCCTGCTGGCGCTTCTGGAAGGCGAGGAACTGACGGTGGCAGAGCTTTCTGCAATCACCCAGCTGGCCCAACCCCGCGTCTCCACCCACCTTGCCAAACTCAAGGATGCCGGGCTTGTGCGCGACCGCCGCGCCGGTGTTTCTGCCTATTATCGTTTTGACGATAGCGCGATTGAACCCCCGCAGCGCGCACTATGGCATTCGATCAGTCACGGCAGCGACGACCCGCTGCTGCGCCAAGATGCCGAGCGCGTGCCAGCGGTGCTGGCGATGCGTGCCGCTGACCAGAATTGGGCCGACTCGGTGGCGGGTGACATGGAGCGCCATTACTCACCGGGGCGCACATGGGAGGCCTTGGCACGTACCGCGATTCCGTTGTTATGGCCGGGCGATGTGCTGGATATCGCCTCGGGTGACGGCGTGCTGGCCGAGTTACTGGCACCGCATGCACATCGTTATGTATGCATTGATTCCAGCCAACGCGTGGTGGCCGCGGCCAGCGAGCGCCTGCGCCGCTACGGCAACGTAGAGGTCCGCGAAGGCGATATGCACGCGCTGCCGTTTGATGATGAAAGTTTCGATCTGGTGGTGCTGATGCACGCCCTGACCTATGCCGTCAAACCCGCGCAGGCGGTGGCCGAGGCCGCACGCGTGCTGCGCAAGGGCGGTCGGCTCCTGCTGTCCAGCCTGGCCCGCCACGAACACCGCGCTGCGGTGGATGCCTACGGCCATATCAACCTTGGGTTTGGCGAAAAAGACCTGCGCAAGTTCGCCGAAAAAGCCGGCCTGAGCATTGCCAATTGCGGCACCGTCACCCGCGAGCGCCGCCCCCCGCATTTCGAAGTGATCTCGCTGACCGGCACCAAGCCGTAAGGAATACGCCCCATGTCCCTCCCCTGGCTTCATCCCGCGCGGGTTGCCGCGCTGCAAGCTGCTCTCGGCCAACGCATCCTGATCATGGATGGCGCGATGGGCACCATGATCCAACGCCATGAATTGACTGAGGCCGACTACCGCGGCACGCGTTTTGCACAAGGCTACGATGGCTTGTTCGCAGACGCAGGACACAGCCACGGCCCCGGCTGCGGGTGCGAAGGCCACGACCAACGCGGCAATAACGATCTGCTCTCGCTGACCCAGCCGGACATCATCGCCGGCATTCATCGCCAGTATCTGCAGGCCGGTGCCGATCTGGTGGAAACCAATACGTTCAACTCCACCGGTATTTCGCTGGCGGATTACCGGTTGCAGCATCTGGTACGCGAACTCAATCGCGAAGGCGCACGCCTGGCACGCAGCGAGTGCGATGCCATCGAAGCGCACACCCCCGCCCAGCCACGCTTCGTAATTGGCGTATTGGGCCCCACCAGCCGCACCGCCTCACTTTCACCCGATGTGAATCGCCCGGGTTTTCGTGCCATCACCTTCAACGAACTGGCCGCGGCCTACCGCGAATCCGCGCGCGGCTTGATCGAAGGCGGTGCCGACATCCTGATGGTGGAAACCGTATTCGACACCTTGAATGCGAAGGCCGCGCTGTTTGCCATTGATGATGTATTCGAGGAGATCGGCGCGCGTCTGCCGGTGATGATTTCCGGCACGATTACCGATGCCTCCGGCCGCACCTTGTCCGGCCAAACCGCCGAGGCATTCTGGTATTCGCTGCGCCATGCGCAACCCCTGGCGATTGGTCTTAATTGCGCACTGGGTGCCAAGGATTTGCGCCAGCATGTGGATGTGCTGGCACAGGTGGCCGACACTTTCGTCAGCTGTCATCCCAACGCCGGCCTGCCCAATGCGTTTGGTGGCTATGACGAAACTCCCGAAGACATGGCCAAGGTGCTGCGCGAATTCGCGCAAAGCGGGTTGATCAATTTGGTCGGCGGCTGCTGCGGTACAACGCCCGACCACATCCACGCGATTGCACAAGCGGTGCATGCACTGCCGCCGCGCGTGGTGCCGCAGTTGGAGGACGTGGCATGAACGCGTTGGCCCGCCACACCCATCTGTCCGGCCTAGAAGCCCTGACCATCACGCCCGAATCCAACTTCATCAATGTCGGCGAGCGCACGAATGTCACCGGCAGCGCGCAATTCAAGAAATTGATCCTGGAAAACCGCCTCGATGAAGCCGTGGTAGTGGCCCGCCAGCAGGTGGAAAACGGCGCGCAAGTCATCGACGTCAATATGGACGAAGGCTTGCTGGACTCGAAGGCGGCGATGGTTGAATTCCTCAATTTGATCGCCGCCGAACCCGATATCGCCAAAGTACCGGTGATGGTGGATTCCTCGAAATGGGAGGTGATCGAAGCCGGTTTGCAATGCTTGCAAGGCAAAGGCATCGTCAATTCCATTTCGATGAAAGAAGGCGAAGCCGAATTCCTGCGGCAGGCGCGTCTGGTGCGCCGCTATGGCGCAGCGGTGGTCGTGATGGCCTTCGATGAAGTGGGCCAAGCCGACACGGTGGAGCGCAAAGTTGAAATCAGCTCGCGCGCCTACACGCTGCTGACCGAACAAATTGGCTTCCCGCCGGAAGACATCATCTTCGACCCCAATTGCTTTGCCATTGCCACCGGCATTGAAGAACACAACGATTATGCGGTGGCGTTCATCGAAGCCTGCCGCGAAATCAAACGCCGCCACCCGTTCAGCCATATCTCCGGCGGCGTGTCCAACGTGTCGTTTTCGTTCCGTGGCAACGAGGCCGTGCGTCAGGCCATCCACGCGGTGTTTTTGTACCACGCGATCCGCGCCGGCATGGACATGGGCATCGTCAATGCCGGCGCGCTGCCGGTGTATGACAGCCTGGATGCGGATCTGCGCGAACGCGTGGAAGACGTGGTGCTCAATCGCCGCGATGATGCCACCGAGCGCTTGCTCGAGATCGCCGGCCGCTTCAAAGGCAAGAAAGGCGAAAAGAAAGTCGAGGATTTGGCATGGCGCGACAAGCCGGTGCGCGAGCGGTTGGCGCACTCACTGGTGCAAGGCATCGACGCCTATATCGAAACCGATACCGAAGAGGCCCGCAGCCTGTCCACGCGCCCGCTGGATGTGATCGAAGGCCCGCTGATGGACGGCATGAACGTGGTCGGCGACTTGTTCGGTGCCGGCAAGATGTTCTTGCCGCAAGTGGTCAAGTCGGCACGGGTGATGAAGAAAGCAGTGGCCTATCTGCTGCCGTATATCGAAGCCGAGAAATTGCGTACCGGCGATGTGGGCAAGAGCAATGGCAAGATCGTGATGGCCACGGTCAAAGGCGATGTGCACGATATCGGCAAAAACATCGTGGGTGTGGTGTTGGCCTGCAACAACTTCGAGGTCATCGATCTTGGGGTGATGGTGCCGGCGCAAAAAATCCTGGACACGGCGATTGCCGAAAACGCCGACATGATTGGTGTCTCCGGCCTGATCACGCCATCGCTGGAAGAAATGAGCCACGTCGCCCGCGAAATGCAGCGGCAGGGCTTCACCATCCCGCTATTGATCGGGGGTGCTACCACTTCGCGTGCGCACACCGCCCTGAAGATTGACCCGCACTACAAATCGCCCACGGTGTGGGTGAAAGACGCGTCACGCGCGGTGGGTATCGCGCAATCGCTGCTATCACCGGAATTGCGCGAGCCGTTTGTCGCCGCCAATGCTGCCGACTATGCCGACATCCGTCAGCGCCATCGTCAGCGCGATGGCAAGCGGTTGGTCAGCCTTGAGCACGCCCGTTCACGCAAATACACCTGCGACTGGGCGGCATACACGCCACCCACCCCGCTGCAACCGGGGCTGCATGTGCTGGATGATTATCCGTTGCAGGAATTGGTGGACTGCATCGATTGGTCGCCGTTCTTCAATGCGTGGGAGCTGGCAGGCAAGTTCCCGGCCATCCTGACCGACGACATCGTTGGCAAACAGGCCAGCGAACTGTACGCCGATGCGCGTGCGATGCTGAAAAAAATCGTCAAGGAAAAGTGGCTGACCGCTAAAGCCGTGTGCGGATTCTGGCCCGCCAATGCGGTCGGCGATGACATCGTGCTGCAAAAGGATGGCGCCGATGTGTGGCTGCGTTGCCTGCGTCAACAAGCCGACAAACCCGTCGAACGCCCGAATTTGTGCCTGGCCGATTTCATCGCACCCAAGGACTCCGGCAAACAGGACTGGGTGGGGGCATTTGCAGTGACTGCCGGACTTGGGATCGAGCCGCATCTGGAACGCTTCCGCGCTGATCACGATGACTACAACGCGATCCTGCTCAAGTCATTGGCCGACCGCTTGGCCGAAGCCTTTGCCGAGCGCCTGCACCAACGCGTCCGCAAGGAATTCTGGGGTTATTCCACCGACGAACAGTTGGGCAATGACGAGCTGATTGCCGAAGGCTACCAAGGCATCCGCCCTGCCCCCGGCTACCCGGCCTGCCCCGAGCACAGTGAAAAGCGCGTGGTGTTTGACTTGCTCAAAGCCACCGATAACGCCGCCATCACCCTGACCGATCATTTTGCGATGTACCCGGCGGCCAGCGTATCCGGGCTGTATTTCAGCCACCCCGACAGCAAATATTTCGTGGTCGGCCGCGTCACCAAAGAACAAGTGGCTGATTATGCCAAACGCAAGGGTGTGGATTTGGTTCAGGCCGAGCGTTGGTTGTCGTTCAATCTGGATTACGACCCGGAGTAACTGTCTTCATCACCGCATGCAGACACCACAACGCCCGGCAATGCCGGGCGCTGTGTTTGCGATGCCAAAAATCGAGTGGGAACTCAAGCCGCAACGGTATCCGCGACCTGCTTGTATTCCTCGATCTGGTCGAAGTTCATGTAGCGATAGATCTTGTCGCCATTGGCATTGATCACGCCGATGTCGGTCATGTATTCCTCACGCGTGGGAATCCGGCCAAGGCGTGCGCAGATCGCCGCCAACTCGGCCGACCCCAGGTACACATTGGTGTTGCGGCCCAAGCGGTTGGGGAAGTTGCGGGTGCTGGTGGACATCGCGGTGGAGCCTTCGCGAATCTGCGCCTGGTTGCCCATGCACAGCGAACAGCCCGGCATCTCGGTGCGCGCACCGGCGTTGCCAAACGTGCCGTAGTGGCCTTCCTTGGTCAGCTCGCTGGCATCCATCTTGGTGGGCGGTGCAATCCACAAGCGCGTGGGCAGATCGCGTTTGCCTTCCAGCAATTTGGCAGCGGCACGGAAGTGGCCGATATTGGTCATGCACGAACCAATGAACACTTCGTCGATCTTGGCACCGGCCACATCGGACAGGGTTTTCACATCGTCCGGGTCGTTCGGACAGGCCACGATGGGCTCGTGCACGTCGGCCAGATCAATGTCGATGACCGCGGCGTATTCGGCATCGGCATCCGGTTGCAGCAATTGCGGATTGGCCAACCACGCCTCCATCTTTTCGATGCGGCGTGCCAGCGAACGCGCATCGGCATAGCCTTCGGCAATCATGTTTTTCAGCAACACGATATTGCTGTTGATGTATTCGATGATGGGCTCTTTGTTCAAGCGCACGCTGCAACCGGCAGCGGAACGTTCGGCCGAAGCATCGGACAGCTCGAATGCCTGTTCCACCTTGAGGTTCGGCAGGCCTTCGATTTCCAGAATGCGGCCGGAGAAGATGTTTTTCTTGCCGGCTTTGGCCACCGTCAGCAGGCCCGCCTTGATCGCATACAGCGGGATGGCATTGACCAGATCACGCAAGGTGACGCCCGGCTGCAATTCACCCTTGAAGCGCACCAGCACCGACTCCGGCATATCCAGCGGCATCACCCCGGTGGCGGCGGCAAACGCCACCAGGCCGGAGCCTGCCGGGAACGAAATACCCACCGGGAAACGGGTATGGCTATCACCGCCGGTGCCCACGGTATCGGGCAGCAGCATGCGGTTGAGCCAGCTGTGGATCACGCCATCGCCGGGGCGCAGCGAAATGCCGCCACGGGTGGAAATGAACTGCGGCAGGGTGTGATGCGTCTTCACATCCACCGGCTTGGGATAGGCGGCGGTATGGCAGAAGCTCTGCATCACCAGATCCGCGCTGAAACCGAGGCAGGCCAGGTCTTTCAGCTCGTCGCGGGTCATCGGGCCGGTGGTGTCCTGGCTGCCTACCGAGGTCATCTTCGGCTCGCAATAGGTGCCCGGGCGCATGCCCGTACCGATCGGCAGACCGCAGGCGCGGCCCACCATCTTCTGCGCCAAGGTGAAGCCCTTGCCGGTGTCCGGCGGGTTGACCGGCAGGCGGAACAGCTCGGTGGCCGGCAGGCCCAGCGCCTCGCGAGCCTTGGCGGTCAAGCCGCGGCCGATGATCAGCGGGATGCGGCCACCGGCGCGTACTTCATCCAGCAGCACGTCGGATTTGAGTTCGAAGTTGGCAATCACTTCGCCATTTTTCAGTGCCTTGCCGTCATACGGGCGCAGCTCGACCACGTCGCCGTGCTCCATCTTCGACACATCGAGCTCGATCGGCAGCGCGCCCGCGTCTTCCATGGTGTTGTAGAAGATCGGCGCGATCTTGCTGCCCAGGCACACGCCGCCGGCGCGCTTGTTGGGGATGCAGGGGATGTCGTCGCCGGTCCACCACAGCACGCTGTTGGTGGCCGACTTGCGGCTGGAACCGGTGCCGACCACGTCGCCGACGTAGGCGACCAGGTGGCCCTTTTCCTTCAGCTTCAGGATCTCGCCGATGGGGCCGCGCTTGCCGTCTTGTTCCGGCTGGAATGGCGCATCCGGGCGCGCATTTTTCAGCATCGCCAAGGCATGCATGGGGATGTCCGGACGGGTGGTGGCATCCGGCGCGGGCGAGAGGTCATCGGTATTGGTTTCGCCGGGCACCTTGAACACGGTAATCGTCAGTGACGCCGGCAGTTCCGGCTTGCTGGTGAACCACTCGGCATCGGCCCAGCTTTGCAGCACGGCCTGCGCATTGGCGTTGCCGGCCCTGGCCTTTTCCTGCACGTCGTGGAAGGCATCGAACACCAGCAAGGTGTGCTTCAGTGCATTGGCTGCCACGCTGCCCACCTCGGCATCGTCCAGCAATTGCACCAAGGGCGCGACGTTGTAGCCGCCCAGCATGGTGCCCAGCAGTTCGGTGGCGCGGGCGCGGGTGATCAGCGCATTGGTTTCGCTGCCAAACGCAATCGCCGCCAAATACGAGGCCTTGACCTTGGCGGCGTCGTCCACGCCGGCCGGCACGCGATTGACCAACAAGTCCAGCAGGAACTCAGCTTCCCCCGCCGGCGGGGCTTTCAGCAATTCAATGACCTCGGCGGTCTGCTGCACCGTCAGTGGCAGTGCGGGGATGCCCAGCGCGGCGCGCTCGGCAAGGTGTTGGCGGTAGGCATTCAACATGGGGGATGTCTCCAGTGAGGTGGTGCGATCAAACGGTTGGCACGATCAACTTCAAACCCTTGAAGTAGTCGCGATGAAATTCGGCATCGAAGGTGAGTAGCGCATCGCATTGCAGCAGCGCGTGGGCACCGGTCAGAAAATCGCAAATCGGGCGTGTGGCGGCCCCGCGTTGGCGTTGCCGGCGCTGCATTTCGCCAGCACGCAGCGCAGACTTGGATTCGATCGCGGCAAAATGCACGCCCATTTCCTCCAGCGCGGCCAGTGCGTCGGCACCGTTGCGCAAACTGGCGCACAACTGCGCCAGTGCGGCATCGCAAATCACCACCCTGCCCGCCCCCAGCGCCTGCCGCAGACAAGCTTCGGCAGCATCGGCATGCGGGCCATTGGCCAGCAATTCCACCAGCACCGGGGCATCCACCGCAATCACGCGATCTTGCCTTTGTGGGTTGGGCCGGCATCCAGCGCGAACTTGCCGCGCACGCGGGAAATGGCATCGTCCACATGCTTGCTCAGCACAATGCGGCTGCCATCCAGTTCCACTTTCAGCACACTGCCCTTGGCCAGGCCCAATGCATCGCGCACGGCTTTGGGCAAGGTGATCTGGCCGCGCTCGGCCACGGTGGCTTCCATTGCGCACCTCCACTTCGGTATGCATGAATTATACATACTTTTTACACCCTACTTACCCCCGCAATCCTGCCCATTCACGGCAGCCGGTTGTTACTCCACTGCAATGGAATGCTTACAGTTCAGCGCATACACTTGCCGCATCCCTGCAATCGGAAGCCTGCCATGTTGAATTCCTTTGCCACCCGTGCCCAGCTTGATGTGAATGGCAACGTCTATGCCTACGCCAGCCTGCCGGCGCTGGGGCAGCGCTTTGACATCGCGCGCCTGCCGTATTCGCTGAAAATCCTGCTGGAAAACCTGTTGCGGCATGAAGACGGCGTCAGCGTGCTGCCGGCGCATATCGAAGCGCTGGCCCAGTGGAACCCAGCCGCTGAACCTGCGACCGAAATCGCCTTCATGCCGGCCCGCGTGATCTTGCAGGATTTCACCGGGGTGCCCTGCGTGGTGGATCTGGCGGCGATGCGCGATGCGGTGGTGAAGCTGGGCGGCCGGCCCGAGCAGATCAACCCGCAGATCCCGTCGGAATTGGTGATCGACCATTCGGTGCAGGTGGACGTGTTCGCCCGCCCGGATGCACTGGACGCCAACGGCCGCATCGAATTCGAACGCAATACCGAGCGCTACGGCTTCCTGCGCTGGGGCCAGAAGTCCTTTGGCAACTTCAAGGTGGTGCCGCCCAACACCGGCATCGTGCATCAGGTCAACCTGGAATATCTGGCGCGGGTGGTGATGACGCGTGAGCTGGACGGCGCGCAGTGGGCCTTCCCTGACACCCTGTTTGGCACCGACAGCCACACCACCATGGTCAATGGCATCGGCATTCTGGGCTGGGGGGTGGGCGGTATCGAGGCGGAAGCCGCGATGCTGGGGCAGCCTGCCTCCATGCTGATCCCGCAAGTGGTGGGCTTCAAGCTGACCGGCAAACTGCCGGAAGGGGCGACCGCCACCGATCTGGTGCTGACCGTCACCGAGATGCTGCGTCGGCACGGTGTGGTCGGCAAGTTTGTCGAATTCTTCGGCGATGGGCTGCAACACCTGCCACTGGCCGACCGCGCCACGATTGGCAATATGTCGCCCGAATATGGCGCCACCTGCGCGATTTTCCCGATCGATGCCGAATCACTGAACTACCTGCGCCTGTCTGGCCGCAGTGATGACCAGATCGCCCTGGTGGAGGCCTATGCCAAGGTGCAAGGCCTGTGGCACGACGCCAGCAGCCCGCACGCGCAATACAGCTCCACCTTGGCACTGGACATGGGCACCGTACTGCCCTCGCTGGCCGGCCCCAAGCGTCCGCAAGACCGGGTCTTGCTGACCGACATGCCAAGTGCCAGCCGCGCGGCGATCGGCCAACTCACCGCCGCCCGCGACAAGCGCAGCAGCGAGGTGGCCGATTTCATCGCCGAAGGCGGTGGCGCGGCCGTGGGCAACGAACAACACGGCAAAGGCCAGGCCGATATCGTCATCGACGGCAGCCACATGCGGATCAAGGATGGCGCGGTGGTCATTGCCGCGATTACCTCGTGCACCAATACCTCCAACCCGGCCGTCATGGTGGCCGCTGGCCTGCTGGCACGCAATGCGGCCGCGCGCGGGCTCACCCGCAAACCGTGGGTCAAAACGTCGTTGGCGCCCGGCTCGCGGGTGGTGACGGATTACCTGCAACGCGCCGGGCTGCTGGCCGAGCTGGAAAAAATCGGCTTCTACACCGTGGGCTATGGCTGCACCACGTGCATTGGCAATTCCGGCCCGTTGCCGGTCGAAGTCAGCGCCGGAATTGCGGCCGGTGATTTGTGCGTGGCCTCGGTATTGTCGGGCAACCGCAATTTCGAAGGCCGCATCCATGCCGAAGTGAAGATGAACTATCTGGCCAGCCCACCGCTGGTGGTGGCCTACGCACTGGCCGGCAGCACCGAGCTCGATATCGCCAAGGAGCCTTTAGGCACCGATACCCACGGCGCACCGGTGTATTTGAAAGACTTGTGGCCCAGCAACCAGGACATCCACAACACCATTTTGGCCACGCTTGGCCCGGACATGTTCAAGCAGAACTACGCCGACGTGTTCAAAGGGGATGCACGCTGGAACGCCATCGCCTCACCGGATGGCGAACTGTATGCCTGGAATGCGGAGTCCACCTACATCAAGAACCCGCCCTACTTCGACGGCATGACCATGCAGGTGGGCCGCATCGACGACATCCACGGCGCGCGCGTGCTGGGCTACTTCGGGGATTCCATCACCACCGACCACATCAGCCCGGCCGGCAGCATCAAGAAAGATTCGCCTGCCGGCCGCTACCTGATCGCCCGCGGCGTGGCCCCGCAGGATTTCAACAGCTACGGCAGCCGGCGCGGCAATGACGATGTGATGGTGCGCGGCACCTTCGCCAATATCCGCATCAAGAATTTGTTTTTCGGTGGCGAAGAAGGCGGCAATACCCTGTACTTCGGCGCGCAGCCGCCGGAAAAAATGGCGATCTTTGATGCCGCGATGCACTACAAAGCCGACGCCACCCCGCTGCTGGTGATCGCCGGCAAGGAATACGGCACCGGTTCCAGCCGTGATTGGGCGGCCAAGGGCACGTTGCTGCTCGGCGTGAAAGCGGTGATTGCGGAAAGCTTCGAGCGCATCCACCGCAGCAACTTGGTGGGCATGGGCGTGCTGCCGCTGCAATTTCGCGCTGGACAGAACGCCGCCAGCCTGGGCCTGGATGGCCACGAGACCTACGCGGTAGCCGGGCTGGCCGATGGCGCGTCGAAGAT
>DAORUL010000030.1:0-17892 GCA_035433165.1 Thermomonas sp.
CCCTTGCCGGTAAACACAAACGGGCGATTGATCAGCTTCGGCGTGGCAACCATCGCATCCAGCAATGCGTCGTCACTCAGCGCGGGATCACCCAACCCTTGTTCGGCGTATTCCGGTTCCTTGTTGCGCATGGCCTCGCGCACCGCCAGCCCGGCATCGGCAATCGCTTTGCGTAATTGCGCTTTGCTCGGCGGATGCTGGACGTAATCCACGATCACAGGCTCGATGCCGGCTTCCCGAATGAGCTCCAATGCCCCGCGCGAATTGCTGCACGTTGGGCGATGCCAGATTTCAACTTGCGCCATGTTCAAGCACCCGTCGCCACAGGTCGGGTAGGATCGGTGATCCAACCGCTCCACGAGCCGGTGTACAGACGTGCGCCGCGCAGACCAGCTCGTTCCATCGCCAACAGTGTGTGACATGCGGTGACCCCTGAACCGCACATGCTGACCACTTCAACGGGGTCGCGGCCGGCCAGCAATTCGCGAAATTCGGCGGCCAATTGCATCGGTGATTTGAAGCGGCCATCCGGCCCCAAATTTTGCGCATACGGCCGATTGATCGCACCCGGGACATGCCCGGCAACTCGGTCAATGGGTTCTTCCTCACCGCGAAAGCGCACTGCTGCACGCGCATCCAGCAGCATCCCACCGTCGTCCAGATGCGTTTGCACGGCATCGGCATCCAGCAAATTGGTGGTATCGAATACTGCGGGATACGGGCGCACAGTCATCGGCGCACGTTGCATCGATGTGGTGGGCAAACCCAACGACACCCAGTGCGACCAACCACCATCCAGCACCGCAACCTTTTCATGGCCGAGGCTGCGCAACAAAAACCACAACCGCGCCGCGAATGCGCCATCACCGTCGTCATAGGCAATGACCTGGGTCGAAGGATCGATCCCCCATTGCGCCAATTTGCTGACGAACCCCTCTGCCTGCGGCCACGGGTGTCGCCCCTGCCCCTTCTGGGTCATGTCCGACAGATCGCGCTCCAGGTGCGCGTACTGCGCACCAGGCAAATGCCCTTGCCGCCACGCCTGCTCTCCCAACACGGGATCCAGCAGCGAAAACCGGCAATCCAGGATCACCACGTCGGCGCGGTTCAAGGCCATCGAAAAAATATCGGCCTGCACCACGGTTGTCCATCCAGCCATCACGTCCTCCCGGTTGTTGCACTGGCCAACCGTTGCCGCAGGTTGTACAGAATCGAAGCGGTCACACCCCAAATACGCTGGTGCGCATAGCGGTATTGGAACACGTGGCGCGTGCGTCCGCCCAATTGCAGTTCGATGGTGTCCAGCTGGGCAGGGTCCATCAGCAGCTCCAGTGGCACTTCGAACACATCCGCCACCTCGCCGGGATCTGGCTGCGGATGAAATGCCGGATCCACCCAAACCACGGTGGGCAGGATCTGAAAGCCGGTCAGCGTCAGCAACGGATCCAGATAGCCCAGCGCCTGCGCCTGGGCTGGCAAAAGGCCCACTTCCTCGCGTGCCTCACGCAGGGCAGCGTCGGCAGGATGCAGGTCGCCAGGCTCGATGCTGCCGCCGGGAAAACTGACTTGGCCGGCATGATGCCGTAACCCATCGGTGCGACGGGTCAGCAGAACCCCTGCGCCATCCACACGCGGGATGATCCCCACCAGCACCGCTGCGGGCCTAGGCATGGTGGGCAAAGACAAGCCGTCCAACTCAGCCAGATTCCATGCTGGCGTCTGCGGCGGTGCGGACAATGGATGGATTGCGCCGCGCAATCTTGCCAGCAGTGCGTCGGCCGGCATCACATGGATTCCCGGCGTGCGGCACGTTCTGGCAACACCACATCCATGACATGCAGGCGCAGGTCGTCGTGCATCACCGACCACGCTGCAATTTCATCGCCACTACGATGACAACCAATGCACAGGCCATCGTCAGCCAGCGTGCATACACCCGTGCAGGGGCTCAGGACGGCGTGATAAGGAGTGCTCATTCAACGTAGTTTACTAGCGCCCAAATGCAATGCGCCGGCACGAAGCCGGCGCACTGGAATCACATCAACGCAAGGTCGTACCTTATTTCACTGCGCCCAGCTCGATCTGCAAGGCCACGGCCTGCTGCGCGAACTGTTCGTTCTGGGCCCCACCCAAGCCCTTGCCCGGCGGAATGATGACCTCGTACACGGTGCCCTGCTGCATCAGCGGCAGGGTTTCCTTCAGCGCTGCGATCGGCGCATCGGACACCTTGAATGCCGGCGGCGTCTGCACGCCACTGAGCGGCACGCCAACGGCAGCCAGGAAGCTGCGGAATGCGATCTGCACTTCGCTGTTGGCGGTCGGCTTGGCGCCGGTGCCGGCCTTGGCCACACGGTACATGATGCCGCTGGGCATGGTGATCACGCCGGTCTGGGCCTTGAACTTGGTGACGAAATCAGCCGACTGCGCCTGATTGTCGGCCAGCGCCTTGCGGAAGGCTTCCTGCGCCTTGATTTCCATGCGCTTCTGGAAGCCGGAATAGGCGGCACCCAGCTGCTGCTCGGTGTAGGCCGGCTGCTTCTTGGCATAGGCATCCTGCACACCGCGCACAACGGTAGCGATGTCGATCGGCTCATCGGTATTGGCCAGTTCCTGGCCCAATTGCCAGCCAAATGCATAACTGGCATGGGTCTTGTCGACCACCGGCATTTCAGCAGCACCAGCGGCGGGCTTGGCAGCAGGCGTTGTCGCCTTGGCCGGTGCGGGTTTGGTCTGCGCCGTTGCGATGCCGGCGGTCAGGGTAAGGGCCGCCACTGTGGCAGCAAGCACGCGCAACTTCATTTACAAACCTCGTTCAAAATTTGGGGCGGCAACGCCGCCCTGGGATCCGCCACAACCGATTGGCTGTGCGGTATTTGTGACACTCCGGTCGAACCGACCCGGATGGACACGCTAGGATAACGGCCAAGAGGCTTAACCGCCACTGAGGCCACTTTGCGACCTGGTCATGGGTGAAAAGTTCCCGGCTTCGGCTTAACCACTTGGTATCCAAACGCAAACCAACCCCGCAAGAGGCCGCATGAGCACGCCAGTCCTACACATTGACACCTGCAATGGCATTCGCACTGTCACCATCAACCGCCCCGACAAGCTCAATGCGCTCAATGCCGCCACGCTGGACGCGCTGGACGCCGCCTTCGCGGACGCTGCGGCCGACGACGCCGTGCGCGTGGTGGTGCTGACCGGCGCGGGCCCCAAGGCCTTTGTGGCCGGCGCCGACATCGCGGAAATGAACAGTTTGAGCCCGGTGCAGGGCCGCGATTTTTCCTTGCGTGGCACCCGCATGATGCGGCGGGTGGAAAAGCTGAACAAGCCGGTGATCGCGATGATCAACGGCTTTGCGCTGGGCGGCGGGTTGGAGCTGGCGATGTGCTGCCATCTGCGCATCGCCGCGGATGGCGCCAAACTGGGCCAGCCGGAAATCAACCTCGGCCTGATCCCGGGCTTTGGCGGCAGCCAACGCCTGCTGCGCCTGTGCGGGCGCGCCGCCACGCTGGAGCTGTGCCTGACCGGCGCACCGATTGGTGCCGAACGCGCGCTGCAACTGGGCATCCTCAACCGGGTGGTGCCTGCCGCCGAGTTGGAGGCCGAAACCACCAAGCTGGCCACGCAATTGGCCAATGCCGCACCGCTGGCGCTGCGCGGGATGATCGACTGCGTGAACGTGGGCAGCGAATGCGGAATCGAGGAAGGCCTGGAGTACGAGTCGGCGCAATTCGGGCTGATGTTTGCCACCGAGGATATGCGCGAAGGCACCGGCGCGTTTCTGGAAAAGCGCAAACCCAGCTTCCACGGCCGCTGATGCCCACCCCATGCCCGTATTGCTCGTGCGCTGCCGATGCCACCGTGCATCGGCTGCACGTGGCGCTGCAGGAAGAGGATTTGGATGCGGCACTGGCACTCGGCTTGCTGGAGGCCACCGCCTGTCCAACCTGCACGCCCGCATGCACTGCGCGCTTGCTGGCCGCCCGCGATGCGCGCCGTTTCGCGCTGGCCGCTCGCGAGCGCTACCGCAGCCGCGCCGTGCGGCTGGCGCGGATCAAGGCCGACCGTGACGCCGCACGCCGCCCGCCGCCGACCCCTGCGACAACGCAAGCCGCCGCGTTGCCGTCGTCCGCGGCCGATGCACTGGCGCGGGCCTTGGCAAAAGCGAAGGCACGCCACACATGACCACAGCGCACAAACCGCGAGCCGCACGCGGCAGCAAGCTGACGCCGGATCAGATCATCGAAGCATTCACGCGGCTGCGCGATGCCAACCCGCATCCCACCACCGAACTGGAATACACCACACCCTTCGAATTGCTGGTGGCGGTGGTGCTCTCCGCGCAGGCCACCGATGTGGGTGTCAACAAAGCCACGCGCAAGCTCTACCCCATCGCCAACACGCCGGCGGCGATCCTCGCGCTGGGGGAAGCCGGGCTGAAGGGCTACATCAACACCATCGGTCTGTATAACGCCAAGGCGGCGAATGTGATTGCGCTGTGCCGGCTGCTGTTGGACCGGCACGCTGGCGAAGTGCCGCGCACCCGCGACGCGCTGGAAGCCTTGCCCGGCGTGGGCCGCAAGACCGCCAATGTGGTGCTCAATACCGCGTTTGGCGAGCCCACGATCGCGGTGGACACGCATATCTTTCGTGTGGCCAATCGCACAGGCCTTGCGCCGGGCAAGGACGTGCGCACGGTGGAAGACACGCTGGTGAAACTGGTGCCCAGCGCGTTTGCCCGCGATGCGCACCACTGGTTGATCTTGCACGGTCGCTACATTTGCAAGGCACGCAAACCCGATTGCCTGCACTGCCCCATTCACGACCTCTGCCGCTGGCCCGACAAGGGGCCGTCGAGCTGGGAAACCTGATCATGAAAACGGCGGGCCGAAGCCCGCCGCAAGGATGCCGCAGCACGCAAACGCGCGATCAAAACCGGAATTCGCCCCACACACCGAATTCATCGGTCTTCAGATCCTTGCTGCGCAGCGTGTTGCGCTGGTCGGTGTGTTTGTACACCGTCGCCAATTTCACGCCAGGTGCCACCGGCCATTCAACGCCGATGTTGTAATATCGATCCTGCAAGCTTGGATCCAGCGTCTTGCTGACATCGGTGTTGTCATAACGGCCAAACAGGGTGACACCCTTGTTGTTCAAACCCACGCTGCCCCACAACGACCAGCCGCTGGCCTTGTCCGATGCCACGCTGGTGACGTTGTTCCAGTTGTTGGCTTGGAAATACTCAACACCCAAGCGGGTATTGCCGGACATGTAGGCGGCAAGGAAATCCACACGATTGGCCGTGTGCAGGGCATTCACCGTTTGCTTCTCTTTGCCCAAGGTGCCGGAATACGCGCCCACGCCAATCACGGTTTGCTCGGTCGGTGCAAAGCTCAAGCGGCCTTCAAAATCCAGCCCCTTGCTGCGGCTTGGGTTCTTGTAGCCATTGCCATTGAGTGCAGCCACTGCGTACTCCACAGCGCCGCCTGCCAGCTTGCCACCGGCATGCACACCCCAGTCCGCCGAAGTGCCGTACTTCAGGCGATCGGTCAGCGTGTTTTCGATATAGCGCATGCCGTAGTAGTTCTCGGCAAACGGCACCCATGGCAGATCGGCGGCACCAGCGCGCAGAACGAAGGCATCGCTGAGTTTGTATTGGATGTAGGCCTTCTTCAGGTACACCTCGGTGGATGCGATCGTCGAGGAATATTGGAAGTCGGTAGTAAGGTTCATCGACCATTTGTCATCGAATTTATGATCCACGCCAAGATAGAAACGCTTGATGTCGAACGCAAATCCCGACTTGTCGGTCTTCACACCCTTGCTGCTGTCGTCGATATTGGTCAGGTCGTAATACAAGCGGCCGCTGAGCTTGGTGTCGTTGACCAATTTCTTCAGTGAGTCGATGGTGGCCAGCGATTCATTCGCCTTGGCCTGCTCCACATTGACATCGGATTGCGCATCGCTACGTGCCTCGAGATCTTGCGAGCGCTCTTCCAGGCTCTGGATCTGGGCTTGCAGCGCGGCGATCTGCGCCTTCATTTCGGCAATATCCTTGGCGCTGGGCGCGCTCTGTGCCGCAGCATTGAAACTCATGTTGCCAGCAACAATCAGGACAATCGCGGCGGCTAATCGGGTGGTGCGCATGGAGGTGCTCCAGTGTCAGTGAAATGGCTGTATGGTTCGGGACTGCGCGCAGGTCTTCCCCCATCACGCATGCCGTGTATTTCACCTGCCAACGGTTGCAGATTTATTTCCGTTTACGATTTTTTTCTATTTCCAGGTGGCTAACGGCTTGGCAGTCACGCGCACAATCCGTGGCGCCACGCAGCAGCCCAGCGTCACGAAATTGACACACAAGCGACGCCTGCCTGTCATGAACTCGCGCTTGAATGCACTGCGAAACGGGCAAACCCCGTCGTATCCGCACACTCAGGAGCTCTTCGTGTCCAAGTCTTTCACGTTCCGCCTCGCTGCACTCGCACTGGCAAGCGGCTTTGCCACCAGCGCATTCGCGTCCGATGTCACCGGCGCAGGCGCATCGTTTGTGTACCCGGCCATGTCCAAGTGGTCATCCGACTACAAGGCTGCCACTGGCAAGGAAGTGAACTATCAGTCCATCGGTTCCGGTGGCGGCATCGCCCAGATCAAGGCTGGCACCGTGGATTTTGGTTCGTCCGACAAACCACTGCCGCCCGCAGAACTGGCCCGTTCCGGCCTTGGGCAGTTTCCGTCGGTGATCGGCGGCATCGTGCCGGCGTTCAACCTGCCAGGCATCGCAGCCGGCACGATGAAGCTGGATCCGGATGTGCTGGCCGACATCTTCCTCGGCAAGATCACGCTGTGGAACGATCCGCGCATCGCCGCCAGCAACCGCGGCCTGCCGCTGCCGGCATTGAAGATCACCGTGGTGCATCGCTCTGATGGCTCCGGCACCAGCTTCAACTTCACCAACTATTTGTCCAAGGTCAGCCCGGCGTGGAAGTCTGCGGTGGGCGAAGGTACCGCGGTGAAGTGGCCGGTGGGGATCGGCGGCAAGGGCAACGAAGGCGTGTCGGCTTACGTCAAGCAGATCAAGGGCAGTATCGGTTATGTCGAACTGGCCTATGCGGTGCAGAACAGATTGCCCTACTCGCGCCTGAAGAATGCCGCCGGCAACTACGTCAACCCGAGTGATGACAGCTTTGCCGAAGCCGCTGCCAGCGCCGACTGGAAGACGGCCAAGGATTTCTTCCTGATCATCACCAATGCACCGGGTGCCAATGCGTGGCCGATCACTGCCACCAACTTCATGCTGGTGCACAAGAACGGCAAGCCGGGCACCAAGGCCGCGGTGGAGTTCTTCCGCTGGGTGTATGCCAATGGCGATGGCGCGGCCAAGTCGCTGGGCTATGTGCCGCTGCCGGATTCGCTGGTGCAGCAGATCCAGGCCTATTGGACGCAGAACGTCAAGTAATCAATACGGTTTTGGACTGCCAATGGCGGGCCCTCGGGTCCGCCATTTTCATATCTGGCGAACACCATGACGATTCTTCGAATTACGTCATCGGGCTGTCATAAAAACATCGAATCATACACATACGACGAACGCCACCTGTTGCCCTTCCGCAAGGGCAGGACACGCATATTCCATGAGTGCTATCGCCACTTCCACACTCCCCAGCCATCGTGATGCCACCGATGCGCGCCACGACCGGCAATTCCGTTGGCTGCTGACCGCCACGGCGGTATTCGTATTGGTGACCCTTGCCGGTGCGGCCTTGTCGATGCTGTGGGGCGGCCGCAGCGTGCTTGCCAGCGAGGGCCTGAACTTTTTCCTGTCCAGCGACTGGAACCCGGTTGAAAACAAATACGGCGCACTGGTGCCGATCTACGGCACCCTGGTGACCGCCTGCATCGCCATGTTGATTGCGGTGCCGGTGAGCTTCGGGATCGCCTTCTTCCTGACCGAAGTGGCACCGCGTTGGCTGCGCACGCCGATCAGCACCGCGATTGAATTGTTGGCCGGCATTCCATCGATCATCTACGGCATGTGGGGCTTCTTCGTGCTGATGCCGGTGATGCGCGAAAGCTTGATCCCGTGGATGGATGAACACATCGGTCCACTGCCGGTGATCGGCATGCTGTTCAGCGGGCCACCGATTGGCGCGGGCATGCTGACCTCGGGTCTGGTGCTGTCGATCATGGTGATTCCGTTTATCGCCTCGACCATGCGCGAGGTGTTCCTGACCGTGCCCACCCGTTTGAAAGAATCGGCCTACGCATTAGGTGCCACCAAGTGGGAAGTAAGTTGGGACATCGTGCTGCCCTACACCCGCTCGGCGGTGATCGGCGGCATTTTCCTGGGTCTTGGCCGGGCACTGGGCGAAACCATGGCGGTGGCATTCGTGATTGGCAATAGCGTGAGCTTCACTGCTTCGTTGCTGGAACCATCCACCACCATCGCCGCACTGATCGCCAATGACTTTGGCGAGGCCACCGAAACCTACCGCGCCGCCTTGCTGCTGCTGGGCTTCGTATTGTTCATGGTGACCTTCGTCGTGCTGGCATTGGCGCGCCTGATGTTGTCGAATCTGGCACGCAAGGAGGGCAACCGATGAGCACGTTTTCCGCAGCGTTGTATCAACGCCGCCGCATCACCAATGCCATTGCCATCACCCTGGCCTGCGCCGCCGCCATGTTTGGCCTGGCCTTCCTGGGTTGGATTTTGTGGACGCTGGTTGCCAAAGGCCTCGCCCATTTGAACCTGGCCTTGTTCTTGCAGGATCAGCCGCCGCCGATGGAAGCGGGTGGCTTGCGCAATGCCATCGTCGGCAGTTTGCTGATGTGCGGGATGGGCGTCGCCATCGGCACACCGATGGGGATTGCCGCAGGCACCTGGCTGGCGGAAGTGGGGGGACATAGCCGGCTGGGCACAGCGGTGCGCTTCGTCAACGATATCCTGATGTCGGCACCCTCGATCGTACTGGGCCTGTTCGTGTATGCCGCCTTCGTGATGAACACCGGCGGCAAGTTCTCTGCCATCGCTGGCGCGCTTTCACTGGCGTTTATCGTGTTGCCGGTGGTGGTGCGCACCACCGACGAAATGTTGCGGCTGGTGCCGGTACAAATGCGCGAAGCGGCGTTGTCGTTGGGCGTGCCGCAGTGGAAAGTGACCGTGCAGGTGCTGTACCGCAGCGCCCTGCCCGGCATCGTGACGGGTGTGCTGCTGGCCTTGGCGCGCATTTCAGGCGAAACCGCACCACTGCTGTTCACTGCATTTGGCAATGAATTCTTCAGCCTGAAAATCACCGGCGCCATGAGCGCGGTGCCGCTGGTGATGTACAAATTTGCCGGTGCCGGCTTTGAAAATTGGGAGCAACTGGCGTGGGCCGGTGCACTGCTGATTACCTTGTTCGTGCTGGCCATCAGCTTGCTGGCCCGCTTCCTGCTTTTGCGCAATCGCGCCACTCATGACTGACCTGCGGACCCTTCCGATGAACACAGCCCATTTCGCCACTGCGCATGCGGTCCATCACACCGCAGCATTGCACCCCCCGCCGGTGAAAATTGCCGCACGCGGATTGAACTTCTGGTACGACAAGTTTCATGCGGTCAAAAACATCAATCTGGAGATTCCGGAAAAACACGTGACCGCGCTGATTGGCCCGTCCGGCTGCGGCAAGTCCACGTTGCTGCGCGTGTTCAACCGTATCTATGCGCTGTACCCGAAGCTGGAAGCCAAGGGCGAAGTGCTTTTGGATGGCGAAAACATTCTGGCCCCTGCGTACCCGATGAATCGGCTGCGCAGCAAGGTGGGCATGGTGTTTCAAAAACCGGTGCCGTTTCCGATGACCATTTTCGAAAACGTGGCCTATGGCATTCGTCACCATGAGCGTCTGAACAAAGCCGACATGGAGGCCCGCGTGGAACTGGCGCTGCGCCAGGCCGCTCTGTGGGACGAGGTGAAAGACAAGCTGAAGGACAGCGGTCTGAGCCTGTCCGGCGGTCAGCAGCAGCGTCTGTGCATTGCGCGTGCCGTGGCGCTCAAGCCCGACGTGCTGTTGCTGGATGAACCCACCTCGGCGTTGGACCCCATTTCCACCGGCCGCATCGAACAGCTGGTGGAGGAACTCAAGCAGGAATTCACCATCATGATTGTCACCCACAACATGCAGCAGGCGGCGCGCGTATCCGACTACACCGCCTTCATGTACATGGGCGACCTGATCGAGCATGGCACCACCGAGCAGATCTTTTCCAACCCGGTCAAACAACAGACCGAGGATTACATCACCGGGAGGTTCGGCTAATGAACGAGCAACATCAGCATATCGTCAGGAGTCACGACGACGAACAAACCGCCTTGCGTGACACGCTGATCTACATGGGTCAGTTGGCCACCAGCCAATTGGAATCGGCACTGAATGCGCTGACCCAGCGCAATGAAGCCGCCGCGCATGAGGTGATCACCAATGACGAACGTATCGATGCACTGGAACAACAAATCAATCATGATGCGATTCGCCTGATCCAGCGCGGCCCGCTGGCCAGCGATTTGCGCGTGATTTTGGCGGCGTTGCGGGTAGCTTCCGACATCGAGCGCATTGGCGATTACGCGGCCAATATCGCCAAACGTTCCCTGGTGCTGAACCAGTCGCCGCCACTTTCCCATACCCGTGGGCTGGATGCGTTGGGGCGAATGGCGGCGCACCAATTGCGCGATGTATTGCGCGCTTATCAGCAGCGCGATGGTGACGATGCGTTGCGGGTGCGCGATGCCGATGCCGAACTGGATGCGCTGTACACCGGGCTGTTCCGTGAACTGCTCACCTACATGATGGAAGACCCGCGTGCGATCACGCCGTGCACGCATCTGCTGTTCATGGCCAAAAATCTGGAACGCATTGGCGACCATGCCACCAATATCGCCGAGAACGTGTGGTTCTTGTTGCATGGCGATACACCGCTGCCACCGCGCAATAAACGCGACGAGAGTTTGCAACCCGTCGCCTGACCCGTGTTGGGTCTATTTGCCGGCAGGCTGCGGCTTGCCGCGCAACAGGCTGAACGCAATTCCGCCCACCAGCAGTGCACCCAGCACCAGCACTGCCCACAAGGTCAGGGTTTTCCAGTCGCGGGGCTTGGCAGGCGGCGTGTAGGCAGCGCTGCCTGCGCGTGGGCTGACCGGTCCCAGGGTTGCCACCGCCGGTACCCATTGCGCACCGAAACGTGCGCGCAAGGCTGCCAGCATGGGCGCTACCGCATCTTGCGTGTCCTGTGCGGCAGCGCTGCCTGCCACCAAGACATACGGCGGCGTGCCCTGCGCAAGGAACACGATACTGGCGGGCTGATACCCCAACTTCAGAGTGGGAGCAGAGGCTGGCAGATCACCCGATTCCAGTTGCAAGCGCCACTCGCGATCGCTGATGGTGGTATTCAGATCCAGCGGCGGCGAGGTTTGTGCGCTGGCACCATCCTGCAACTGCCATGTGCTCCAACCATAGGCGCGCTGCGCCCATGCCATTGATGGCTGCGCAGACGTGCCCGTATCCGCATCGCGGCTGAGTACAGACCAACGCACACTGGTGTTGGCGGGCATCACCACATCCACGCGCTGCACCGGGAAGTGGCCATCGCTGTGATAGTCAAAGCCACCCTTGGCCGGCGTGCCTGCGGCCACGGGTGCCGGTTGCCACTGCCAATTGTTGCTGTCGGCTGCTGCGTGCCACTCGCCCTGCACCGCTCGCAGCGCAATCGCCGGGCTTGCCTGCAACGGCAGCAATCGCAAATAACGTGGCGGTGTATCCAACGCAATCCGGTTGCTGCGCAGTTCCTGTCCTTGATTGCGCAATTGCACAAGGCGCACCTGTGGATCCAGGGTGCGCCAATTGCGCAGATCATCACTGCCTTCCAGCCGATAGCCCGCATCCAACGCTTGCGCGGCATCCTCCCAATCCAGCAGCAGCGCATGCATACGAGCGCTGTCTTTGCCCAGATCGACCAGCCATGCAGACGCGGCGGCCACATCATTATCGGCCACTGCACCACTGCGCACCGACACGACCGCGCCATCGGTGGAACGCTGCACCAGCACGCTCAAATCGCTGCCTTGCGATGCGGCCGTCACCGGCAGCGTGAACCAGCGCAGTGCGGTGTGCTGCGCTTGCCCGGCCGCCCCATCTGGCCGTGTTTGCAACAGGCTGGCCACCGGCTTGCCGCTGGCATCCAGTACCCGCACATCGCGCAGGTCGCGCCAATACGCCGCGCGATAGACCGCCGCATCCAGCGCCACCCGATACGCACCGGCATCGGGGCGCGACAACTGCAGCGGCCATTGCTGCGCGTAGTCATCACCTGCGTGTGCGGCCAATGGCAGCAACAGCACCCCCAGCATCCACCGCTTCATGCCATAGCCTCGTCTGTGTGTGAGTCGTCGGTGTGCTGCGCATCTTGCGATGCCGTTCGCCGTGGCGGTACCGGTGCCAGCCAGCCCACCAAAGTACACAGCAGGCCGTAGGCGATAAACGCGCCGATGCCGAGCAGATCACCCAAGTTGCTGCGGTCGATCAACAGCAGTTTCAGCAACACGATGCCCATCAAAATGGCACCGGCCAACCACAAGCCCCACTGCCCACGGCGCGAACCCGAGACCCAGCCCGCCATCCCCAGCAAGCTCCAGACCACGGTCAAACTGGTTTGCGCCAAGCCCGTGCCCAGCAGCGCGCCATCCCATGCAATCGCGCCCCAGTGATGCACGCCGCGCAAGGTCATCACCGTCACCAACAACAAGCCCGCCAGCGCCAGGGCCATCACCGGCTGCGACGCCAGCGGCGTGCGTGCAGACACCCCATCCCGCAGCCACAACGCCAGCAACAGCAGCACCGAAAGCTGCGCCAAATCCAGCGGATTGAGCACCGCCAACCACGGCAACGGCGCACTTTGCCCGGCATTGAACAGCATCAGCAACCACCACAGCCCGAGTGCAATGAACACCAGCAGCCGCAGCACGGATTGGAACGGTGCAAACAGCTCCGCCAAAGGTGCCGACAGCCACGCGCTCCGGCGCAACGATACCAATGCCAACACCAGCCAAGGCAGGGCCAGCAACATCCCCACCCAGCCATCGGCCAGTTCAAAACGCGACCCGATGAACGACGCCAGCAACGACAGCACCGTGGGCCACAACAACCACCACAGCAATTGCGCCAGCCCTGCCACCGACTCACTGCTGTTGCGCAAACACAACAGGCTGCGCAGCCCCAGTACCGCAAACAGCGGCCACACCCATGCGCCTTGACCTGCAAATGGCTGGCCATTGCTTTGCATTTGCGCAAACGCCAACGGGAACGCCAACCCAAGCCCGGCCAATGTGGTCAATGCCAATGCGCGTGCCGGCTGCCGGCGCTGCACTTCTGCGGCCAACCAGCCTGTAGCACCGGCCAGCAGCAAATAGGCATGCAAGCGATCCGCGGATGCCACGAAGCTGTTGATTTCATGGAGGCCATTGCCGGCCCACCACAACACGCCCCAGAGGTAGGCCAACACCGCCACCACAGCATTGCCATGCTGGCGATACAGCCATGCCGCGGCAAATCCGCCGGCGGCAATCAACAACGCGCTCATGAAGTTGGCGTTGATCACCGCGATTGCCGTATGCCCCCAGCCTGACGAACTGTACGCCGCCAACACCAGTGCCAGCGCGGCGGCCAGCTGCAAGCCAATCCCCGCCCAACGCGGCAGGCGACGCTGCTGGGTCAGACCCAACCACACCAAGCCAGCCCCTTCCAATGCAAATACCGAAGCCGTGGCGCGCGCAGACAACGCCAGCGGGATCGACAAGGTGGCAAAGCCCACCGCCAGGATCGCGTAGCCACGCCCCAGCAATTGCAACTTTTCTTTATGTCGAAGCGCCCATGCCAGCGCCACATAAATCACTGCCAACCCCAAGGCGCACAGTGCCAGCGGCATGCGTTCGCCCTGCAACAACCCGGCCTGTAGCGAGAACGCAATCAGCGGCGTGCCAAACAACAAACTGCCGTCGATCCGCGCACCGCCCGGCGTTTGCGCCTTGCGCGCATACAACAAGGGCAGTAGCAGATAGAACCCGAAGAACAGCAGCAGGAAAGGCTCGGTGCTGGCGAAGTGCTCCGGCTTGTATTGCAACACGCCCCAGACAGTGCCGATGCCGAAGGTAAACGCAAATCCCAGCAGATTGAGAATGCGCCACGGCCGCACCCACGCAATTGCAAAAATGCCCGCATTGAGCATCGCGTAGTAACTGAACAAGCCCACATGGTTGCCACTGCCGGTGGACAGCCACAGTGGCGCAAGGAAGCCGGCCAGCACCCCCAAAATGGCCAGCGTGCGCGACTCCTGCAGCACCGCCATCACCGCCAGTCCGGCAATCAACATCACACTGATGGCAAATGCCGGCGCGGGGTCAATCAGGGCATACAACTTGACCGCAGCAAACGTCACCAGCAACAACACACCAATCGCACCGCCCTGCAGTGCCAGCGCAAAGCTGCGATGACTGTCGCGCTTGCGCCATGCAAACACCAAGGCCGCCAAGGCCGCCGCACTGATCCCCGCCAAGCGCAGCTCAACCGGCATGCGCAGCCAGCCCTGGTCACTGGCATAGCGCAGCAATGCCGCCACCCCCGCAAACAGCACCAGCATGCCCACCTTGACCGGCACATTGCCGGTAGTGAACCAGCCCTTGACCCGTTGGATGGCGCGTTCGATCGCATCGGGTGCTGCTGGCTGCCGTGGGGATGCCGGGAGTGGCGCAGCAAGCTGCGGTGGCTTTTCCGCCTGTGCTGCCGGTGCCGGTGCAACATCCGCTGCAGCCTGCGCTGTGGCCTCGACATCAGGTATCGGCGGCATCACGAACGCTGGCGCTTGCATGAGGGGAGGCGGGGCGGCAGCCTGCGCACGATCGGCGACAGGTGCAGCCTGTGCGCTGGGCGCGTATTGCTGCTGCGCAACCGCCGCTTCCAGCGCATCCACCCGCTGCCGCAGCCCCGCGATCTTCAGCAAGGCCACCAACAGCAAAACGGGCACGCTCAGCACCAGCAACACCAGTAATACCACCAGTCCTTCCATGACACCCCTTCGCCGTACATTCACAGACCTTGCAGCGCGCCACAATATCCGGCCTGTGCAAAAACACAACATCCAGCGCCCGCCGGGGTGCACTGGCCGCAAGCGCCGCCGCGCAGTAGCATCGGCAGACTGACCCGCGCTGACGCGCCAAGGAGTTTTCCATGTCGAACAACCGCACACCCATGACCCTGACCATCAGCGCCGCCATCGCCAGTGCCAGCTTGGCCGCAGGCAGCTTGTTTTCGATGGATGCCCTGGCCCACGGCTACCAGCAAGACGCAAGCAAAGCCAAATCCGCCGCCACCGAAGGCAAATGTGGCGAAGGCAAATGCGGCGCGGCGATGATGGCCGGCAATGCTGCCAAGGCCGCACCAGCAACCCCCATGCATACCTTTGAAGGCTTGGATAGCGACAAGGACGGTCGCATTTCGCGCACTGAATTTGCCGCGGCGCATGGCGGCAAGGACGACAAGTTTGCCGGCATCGATGGCAACCATGATGGCTTCATCAGCAAGCAGGAATTCGATGCCCACCACGCCGCCATGCAAAAGGGCATGGCTGAAGGCAAATGCGGTGGTGATGCCAAAGCGGCCGGTGCCGGTGCCGATGGCAAAGCCGCCGGCAGCGAAGGCAAATGCGGTGAAGGCAAATGTGGCGAGGGCAAATGCGGCGGCAGCATGTAACCCCGCATGCATACCGCCCTGCCCCCGCGCAGCGCCGGCCTTGGGCTGCGCCGCGCATTACTTGATTCACTTATCGAAGCGCCTGCGGGCGCTTTCGATTTTCTGGAATGCGCACCCGATAACTGGATTGGTGTCGGCGGCGTATTGGGCGAACAACTCACCACACTGACCGCGCGCTATCCGCTGAATTGTCATGGGTTGTCGCTGTCGCTGGGTGGCCCCGACCCTTTGGACATCGCCTTCTTGCAGCAGACCCGGCAATTTCTGGATCGGCATCATGCTGTGCTGTATAGCGAACACCTGAGCTATTGCAGCGCAGGCGGCCATTTGTATGACCTGCTGCCGCTACCGTTCACCGAAGACGCCGTGCACCATGTCTCTGCGCGCATCCGTACCGTGCAAGACGTGCTGGGCCGGCGCATCGCGGTGGAAAACGTGAGCTACTACGCCGCGCCGTTCCAGCAACTTTCCGAAATCGACTTCATCACCGCTGTGCTGGCCGAAGCGGATTGCGATTTGCTGCTGGACGTCAACAACGTGTACGTCAATGCCATCAACCATGGCTACGATGCGCGCGCATTCATCACCGCCATGCCAACGGCGCGCCTCGCCAGCGTGCATATTGCGGGGCATTTCGATGCAGCCATTGATCTGAAAATCGACACCCACGGCATGCCGGTCAAGGACGATGTATGGCGGCTGCTCGACTTCACCTATGCCACGCATGGCCTGCGCCCCACCGTACTGGAACGTGATTTCAACTTCCCACCGTTCGCACAATTGCTGGATGAAGTGGCCCTGATCCGCAGCGCACAGGCGCGCGCCGCATGAGCACGCTGCACACCCAATTGCAGGCACTGGCCGCACATGTGCGCGACCCGGCCCATCATGCCGGGCCAGAGGGCATTGAAGAGCGCCGGCTGCGCGTGTATCGCGAGCTGGTCTTCAATAATTTGCAGGGCCTGCTCGCCGGCACCTTCCCGGTGCTGCGCAAGACGTTGCGCGAACGCGAGTGGCACACACTGTTGCGTGATTTCCTCATCCACCATCGCAGCGAAACGCCGCTGTTCACCCGGCTGGGACTGGAATTTGTCGCCTTCCTCGAAGCCCATGCCAACCCCGCACGCCCGTGGCTGGCCGAACTTGCGCATTACGAATGGGCCGAGCTGGGCCTGCAACTGTGTGATGCCGCCGCGCCGCCGCATGACCCGCAAGGCGACCTGCTGGCGGGTGTGCCGGTGCTCTCGCCACTGGCCTGGCCGCTGGCCTATCAGTGGCCGGTGCATACGCTTGGCCCGGACAATCAACCGGTGGATGTCCCACCTGAGCCCGCATTGCTGTTGCTGCATCGTCAGGCCGATGGCCGCGTGCAGTTTTCGCAACTCTCGCCGCTGCTGTACCGCCTGCTCACCCTGCTGGAAGCCAATACCCGACACACAGGGCAGCAACACTTGCAAGCGCTTGCGGCCGAAGCAGGCCAGCCAGACTTCAACGCATTTCTGGCCGATGTGCGCCCGATGTTGGCGCGCTTGCATGCTAGCGGGGTGCTGTTGGGAACCCGCATCGGGTAACCTTTCACGATGTCCGAGCTAGCATCCCCCAACCCCATCACGCCGATGGCCGAACGCTTTCGTGGCTACCTGCCGGTGGTCGTGGATGTGGAAACCGGCGGGTTTGATTGGAACAAACACGCCCTGCTGGAAATCGCCGCGGTCCCCATCGAACTGGACGAGGCCGGCAACTATATGCCCGGTGCCGTGGCGCACGCGCACATCGCGCCCGCGCCCGGCACCAGCATCGACCCGAAATCATTGGAAGTCACCGGCATCAAGATCGGTCACCCCTTGCGCGGTGAAGTGGACGAACGCACAGGCCTGGATGCGATCTTCGTGCCGGTGCGCGCCGCGATGAAAAAGCACGCCTGCACCCGCGCCATCCTGGTGGGGCACAACGCCCACTTCGATTTGAATTTCCTCAATGCCGCGGTCAGCCGCGTGGGCCACAAGCGCAACCCGTTTCACCCGTTCAGCGTGTTCGATACGGTGACGATGGCCGGCCTGTGCTACGGCCAAACCGTGCTGGCCCGTGCCGCCATGGCCGCAGGCCTGGGCTGGGACCC
>DAORUL010000031.1:0-17047 GCA_035433165.1 Thermomonas sp.
TCTTTCATCCCTGGAGTACGTCATGCATCACTGCAACAAACTGACCCTTGCCTGCATCATTGCATGTGCTGCCTTGGCACCGGCAGCACACGCGGACTCAATCACCAATGGCAAGCAAGCGGCCGAGCAATGCGTCAAATACCAGCATGCCAGCAGCGACAAACGGATTGCGTCCTGCTGCGCCGACATGCTGGATGGCGCGGGCGGGAAAGCCGCGCAACAGGAGTGCGTGAAGACCGGCAAGGCGATGGTGGGCGAGAAAAAAGCTGCGGCCCCAAGCAAGGGTTAGTGCATGTCCAATTTGTGCGCCAGCGCTTCGCCATCGGCGCGGCTGGTTTCTTGCGGCAGCAAGGCTTCGCGCAATACAGGCAGCGCGTGTTCAAGCAACTGGCGAGCCTCGTTTTTGTGATCACGGGCGAACAGGATGCCGGCAAGTTCTTCATGCGCAATGGCAAGGTCGACCGGCAGCGCGCCGGCCGCTTGAAACCTGCGGATGGCCTCACGCTGCAAGGTCTCTGCATGCGCAAGGTCGCCGCTGTCGCGTGCAAATGAGGCCTCTGCACGCAGCGCATGGGTGAACACCGGATGGGTGTCCGGTACCAGCGTGGCCAAGTGCTTGCGTGCCTCCGCCAGGAGCGGCTCGCCGCGCGCAACATCGTGCATACGGCGCGCCAATACGACCATTTGCCAAGTAGTGAAGGCGTATTCGGGTGAATCCTCACCATCCAATGTCTTGGCGCGCTGACGCAAGTTCTGCATCCGCGTGAATGCCTCGTTAGGTTGCCCCGCCAAACCAAGGGTACGTGTGTAATTGCGCTCCATCATGCGGCGCGTGGCATCGTCGGCGGTCAACCCGGCTTCATCCAGCTTGCCCAGTGCCTGCTGCCCCAATGCAAGAGCTTCGGCATAGTTACCTGCATTCTCATTCACGCTCGACAGATTCATCAATGACACCGCACGCTCGGTGGGCGAAGGCGTCGCCGCGGTTCCGATGGCGTCGCCCAATGCGATTGCTTGCAGTGCTTCCCGATACCGCCCCAGGTCATTGAGCACCATGCCAAGTCCATTTTGCAAAGCCGCCATGCGGCTGCCGGTGTCGCCCGTGGTTTTTTGCTGGAGCGCGATGGCACGGCGAATCACGGGTTCGGCGGCAGTGGCATCGCCCAGTTTTTGCAGGGCCTCGCCACGCGCACGCAGCAGGTTGATGCGTAGTGGTGAATCTGCCGGAACACTGCTGTGGTCGGCGAAGGCAATGCCTTGATCGGCGATCTCCAGCGAACGCTTGAACTCGCCACTGAACGCAAGCATCCCGGACAGGGTCTGACTGGTATTGGTGACAACATCGCGCGGAGGGTTCTTCATGGTTCGCGCCAGTGCGAGAACTTGTAGCCACTCATGTTCCGCCTGTTTATTGTCATTGTTGCGGTAATACGCGAATCCCAGTTGATCGTGGATATACAGTTTTTGGACAGGGTCGTCTGGCGCAAACCGGGTGCGCAAGTCCGCTGCTCGCCGCGCTGCAGCCAATGATTCCTTGCCACGTTCCAGCGTGCCCAGCGTACTGGAGTAATCGTCAATGTCACCGGCTAGCTGCAGGGCCTCATCGCGGGTGGAGGGGGTTACGCCGCGTAACCCTTGCTCAAGCAACGTCACCGCGACTTTGGGTTCACCCAGAGTCGTATACAGACGCCCAAGCATCCGTTGTACTGATTGCTTTACTTGCGGATCGAGCCGCTTCTGATCGAGTTGCGTGCGCGCTTGGTCGAGTAGTTGGCGGACGCTGACATCGGTACTCATCGCCTGATCGGGCGATGCGGCGGCCAGCGTATCGGTGAGGAAGGCCAGCGTGGTGCGTGCGCTCTCACTTTCACGCTGGGCGATCTGCGCCTGCGTGCGCGCTTCGTTCGCCTGCCACAACGCCACCCCGGTGCCAGCAAGCAGTGCCACGGTAATTGCCGTCAGCGATGCCGCCAGCGTACGGTTGCGGCGCAGCCACAGTCGCGTGCGCTGCATACGCGACAGCGGCACGGCCGCGATTGGGCGGTTGTCCAGCCACGCCTTCAGGTCGTTCGCCAGCGCATCGGCGGAGGCGTAGCGCTGCTCGGGGTCGCGCCGCAAACACGCTTGCACGATGTCGGCCAGGCTGCCGCGCAGCGCCTTGGACAGTGCCGCCGGGCTCAATCCGCCACGCAGCGCTGCTTGTTCTGCGGGTGCACTGGAAGCAGCACGGGTGAGCGGCTCGGGCTCGCGTTCCAGCTGCTGTAGTTGGCTGGCGACCGGCGTATCGCGGGTCAGCCCGAACGGATGCGCGCCGGACAGCAAGCGATGCAGGATCACGCCCAACTGCCAGAGGTCGGTGGCCGTGGTGATCGGCGCGTCATGCAGCTGTTCGGGGCTGGCGTATTCAAAGGTGAGTGCGCGATCGAGGGTCGCCGTGGCTTCGACATCGGCCAATTGCTTGGCGATGCCGAAGTCGAGCAGCTTCACGCGACCTTCGGTATCCACCAATAAATTGGACGGCTTGAGGTCGCGATGGACTACCAGATTCCGATGCGCATAACGCACCGCGTCGAGCACCTGCAAGAACAACACGATGCGTTCACGCAGGCCGAGTGCGTGCAGATCGCACCAACGGTCGATGGCCACGCCATCGATACGCTCCATCACGAAATAGGGCTCGCCGTCAGCGCTGAATCCGCCGTCCAATAACCGCGCGATATTGGGGTGTTGCAAACCCGCGAGAATTTGTCGCTCACGCAGGAAACGCTCACGCGCCGCCTGTGAATCCGCGCTGGCGCGAATCAGCTTGAGTGCGGCTTGCTGTGCATACGCACCATCACTGCGCTCCGCCGCATACACCGCGCCCATGCCACCGCGGCCGATGACGGCAATGATTTTCCACGCGCCGATACTGCGGCCCAGCATGGGGTCGTGTTGCGGACTCTCCTCATGCCCCAGTGCGCCTCCCCACACATCTGCGTTGCCGCTAAACGGCTCCGTGGCGGCAGCATCGGCATCCAGCAGGGCCTGTACTTGTGCGCGCAACGCGACATCATCACCACACAGCTCGGTTAGCTTGTTGTTGCGTGTACTTGCAGCAAGATCAACTACGGCATCGAAGATTTCCAAAGCGCGGCGGCGCTGCTCTGCGGTGTGGTTGCTCATATCGCTCAATCCCGCTAGCGCTATGGATGAAACTGCAAGCAGTGTGGCTGACCATCCGCACAATGCACGTACTGCACCGGCACGCCATGGGCTTCCAGCACCGCGGCGTATTGCCGGCAGCGCATTTGGAACAAGGCGAAGCCGCGCTCCAGCTTGGCTTCATCGTCTTGCTGCGGGGCGTTGCGAGTTTGCCATGCCGCCGGATCCAACAGGGCGATGCGCACTTCACCATCGGCATAGCGCGCCAGCGGTTCCGGTGGTGCATCCAATAACAACGCACCGGCAGGTTCCAGCAAGGCGGTTTCCAGCAAGGCCCACATGCCCTCCAGCCCGGCGTTCTGGTATTGCATCGCCATCATCGCCAGCAAGTCATGCAGGCTCAGGTAGCGGACATGTTCGATGCGTGCGCCCAGGCCTTCTTGCAAGGCCAGCGCGGCATCGGCCTGCGCCATGCCGCAGTCGAATAATTTCGATTCCAGTTGTTCGGCCACGCTGTCGAATGCACCGCCGCGCAGCACGAATGGCAACACCCGCAAGCCGCCGCCGGCGAGTGCCGCATCGGCTTGCATCGGCAGCGGCAACGCGCCCTGCGCATCGGCACCAAACCCGATCACGCGGGCGCCTTGCGCTTGCCCGGGCGCACGTTGCAGCAATTCCTGCACGTGCTGATGCAGCGGCCATGCTGGGCGCAAGGCTTCGGCGGGATCAAAATGCGCGGCCAGCAGCGCCAACTCGCAATCGGCAACATCGGGAGCCAGCTTGGCCAAGTCGCGGCCCAACAGTGCGGCCACTTCACCGGCTACGGCGGCGGGCAGTGCGGCGCGTTCGGGCGGGCTGCCGTCGCGCAATTCAATGGCGATCACGCCGCGGAACACGGCTGGGGAATCGGACGCTTGCGACATATGGAGTCTTGACTCGGAAAGGCGGCGCTACACTCGGCCTACATTATGCCCGCAGTGTGGGCGTGTCCTTGAGGTGAGTCATGCAACATGGTCGTAAGGTCGCCGTGCTTGGCGGTGTGCGTATCCCGTTCTGCCGGCAAAACACGGCGTATGCCGATGTGGGCAACTTGGGGCTTTCGGTGCGCACGCTGGGCGCGCTGGTCGAAAAATTCGGCCTGCAAGGACAGCCGTTGGGCGAAGTGGCGATGGGTGCGGTGATCAAGCATTCGTCCGACTGGAATCTGGGCCGCGAAGCCGCGCTGTCGTCGGGGCTGTCGCCACTCACGCCGGGCATTACGATGCAACGCGCCTGCGGCACCTCGCTGGATACCTTGCTGCATGTGGCCGGCAAGATTGCCACCGGGCAGATCGAGGCCGGCATCGGCGGCGGCTCGGACACCACCTCCGATGTGCCGATCGTGTACGGCAAAACGCTGCGTGCGCGCTTGCTGAAAGCGGCGGCAGGCAAAAGCTTCGGGCAGAAATTGGCCGCCTTCAAAGGCTTCAGATTGTCCGAATTGAAGCCGGATTTCCCCGGCGTGGCCGAGCCGCGCACGGGCAAATCGATGGGCGCACATTGCGAAGACATGGCCAAGGAATGGGGCATCCAGCGCGACGCGCAGGACGCATTGGCGGCAGCGTCGCATCAGAAATTGGCCGCTGCGTATGCACGCGGGTTTTTTGATGATCTGGTGGTGAGCTTCCGTGGCGTGAGCCGCGACAACATCCTGCGCCCCGATTCCAGTGTCGAAAAACTGTCCACACTGAAGCCTGCGTTCGACAAGACCTCGGGCAAGGGCACGCTGACTGCGGGCAATTCCACCCCGCTGACCGATGGCGCGTCGGCCTGTCTGCTGGCCACCGACGAATGGGCGGCTGCACACGGCCATGACGTGCTGTGCCATATCCGCGACGCGCAGGTCGCCGCGGTCGATTTCGTCCACGGCGAGGGCCTGCTGATGGCGCCCACCGTGGCGGTGGCCGACATGCTCAAGCGCAACAACCTGCGCCTGCAGGATTTTGATTTCTACGAAATCCACGAAGCCTTCGCCGCGCAAGTGTTGTGTACGCTCAAAGCCTGGGAAGACCCCACCTACTGCCGCGACCGGCTGGGCTTGGACGCGCCACTGGGCAGTATCGACCCCGGCAAACTCAACCCCAATGGCTCATCACTGGCTACCGGCCACCCGTTCGCCGCCACCGGCGCACGCATTGTCGCCACCGCCGCCAAGGAACTGAAGCAGCGCGGCGGCGGCCGCTGCCTGATCAGCATCTGCACCGCCGGCGGGATGGGGGTAGTGGCGATTTTGGAGCGCTGATGCCTTTCCAAACCACCACGTGAGCACGTCCGGCAGGGCATCGGCATAATCTGCCAATCTCCTGCTGATGGCGAATGCCATGCCCACGCGCAATGTCGTGATTACCGACCACCAAGCCAAGCTGGTGGAGCAGCGGGTTGAAAGCGGGCGCTTCCAGAACGCCAGCGAAGTGCTGCGCGGTGGCCTGCGCCTGATCGAACAACGCGAAACCGACCACGCCAGCAAGCTGCAAGCCCTGCGTGATGCGGTGCAGTTGGGGGGTCGATTCGATTGAGGCGGGGCGGTACACCCGTTTCGACAGCATGGGTGCCTACTTCGAACACCTGCATGAAGAAACCGAACGCATCATTGCCGAGATAGAAAGCGAGCGGAAAGCCGAGGCATGACAACCGCTTGGGTGGTACAGCAAACCGCCGAAGCCAAACGGGACTTTGCCGGCATCATGCGCTGGACGATGCCGTTTTCGCCTTGGCGTTGCCGGAAGAAAGCCGGAAGACCACGCATGCCACGCTGCCGGCCGGCAACGATCGGCAGCGTGGGTGTTTCCACAGTGACAACGGGCCTACGGGCCCGTTGTGCGGTTATGCGGCAGAGTTTTCCATGCCGGTGCTGGGTTCGTGAAAGCGTGCGTAGATGGCGCACCAGTCATCCATGCGCTGCTCCATCGCCGCAATACAGTGCGGGTCAAACTGGGTGCCGGCGTTGGAGCGCAAATAATCGAACCCTTCCTCCAGTGACCATGCATGCTTGTAAGGGCGCGGGTTGGTCAGCGCATCAAACACATCCGCCACCGCCACAATTCGTCCCGCCAACGGAATGGCTTCACCCACCAGCCTGCGTGGATAGCCACTGCCGTCCCAGCGCTCGTGGTGGCAGGCAATCACATCGCGCAACATCTGCGCATGATCGTCATTCTTCAAACCAAACTCGCGCATCATCACGTCAATCATTTCGCTGCCTTTCTGCACATGCGATTGCGCGATGGCGTATTCCTCTGCGGCCAACTTGCCCGGTTTTTGCAGGATATGGTCGGGGATCGCGATTTTGCCGATATCGTGCAGGCCAGCGAACTGGAACAGGAATTCGATGTCTTCATCACTCAGCCCCGCGCGGGGCTCCAGTGCCAACGCAATACTGCGGGTGTAGTGGGCCACGCGAGTGACGTGGCCCGCAGTTTCTTCGTCGCGGTGGCGACCCAGCTCGCGGGTCAATGCCACCGCACTGCGCAGAGCGCGGGTGCTGGACAGATCATGGGAAATCAGTGCTGCAATCAGCTGCACATAGCCGTCCAACTGGATCCGCACATCCTGCCGAAAATAGCCGGGCTGGGTGGAGTCGAAAAACAGGAAACCCAATAATTGGTCGTGCGCATACAGCGGGCTGGTGTAGCTGGAACGATAGCCGGCGGCAAGGATGCGGCGGGTATGTTCGCTGGGGGAATTCGCCAATGTATTCAGGTCATCAATCGTGCGGCTAAGGCGCTTGTGGTGCAGCTCCTGGAGCGAGGGAACGTCAGTCAGATGCGCCTGATAACGCTCCAGTGGCGCTTGGCCATCGGAGCTGTGCACGAAGGTGTTGAGTTGGTCGCTGTCGGGGTTGTACAGCGCAATTCCGATGCGACCCACATTACCCACATGGTCTTTGATGCGGGTGTGCAGATCAGCAATCTTTTTCCTGAGTGTGTCGTTCTGCATCCTTCATCCATCCTTGTCAACGGTGGAGGAGGCCACCTGAGTGACTGCCGGCAACAGCATAGCGCGCCAGGTGAGCCTCAAAACCCATAGCGCAAAAACCCACCATCCACGGCGATGCATTCGCCGGTGACATAACTGGATGCGGGCAGGCAGAGGAAGGCAACGGCGCTGGCCACTTCTTCGGGTTCGCCGATGCGGCCCATCGGGGTGCGCAGCAGCACTTCGTCCAGATAGTCGGGGTCGGCCAGTTTGCCGCTGGTGCGGCGGGTGCGGATGTACCACGGGGCCACGGCGTTGACGCGGATGCCGTCTTCGGCCCATTCCACGGCCAGGTTGCGGGTCATCTGATGCAGCGCGGCCTTGCTCATGCCGTAGGGCGCGCCGCTGCGCACGTGGGTGATGCCGGACACGCTGCCCACGTTGACGATGCTCGAGGCTGCATGTTTGCTCAGCAGCGGATGCGCCATGCGGCACAGTTCAAACGCGGAGAACAGGTTGGTTTCGAAGATCGTGCGCCACTGGTCTTCGCCATAGTCCAGTGCGGGGCGGGTGAGGTTGCCGCCGGCGTTGTTGACGAGGATGTGCAGGCCGCCTTGGTCGTTGACCCAGTCGATCAGTTCCGCGCGTTGCTCGTCATCCGTCACGTCGGCCGGTAGGGCCAATACCGCGTCTTCGGGCCCGGGGAATTCGTCTTCCAATTCGGCACGCGCAGACTCCAGCAATTGGCCATCGCGCGCCACCATCAACACCTGCGCACCCAACCCCAGCAGCTCGCGACAAATGGCCAGGCCGATGCCGGCGCTGGCGCCGGTGACAAGGGCGCGTTGGCCATCCAGATTCCAGCGGGACGAGGGCATGGGCGGCTCCATCAATGAGGTTCAGCGTAGGATAGGCCAAGCACCCTGCGGAGAAACCCTGATGCGCGCCACTGTGTTGTTGCCGTTGCTGTGCATGCTGGCCGCGTGCTCGGCCCCGCCACCGCCGGACCCCGAGCAGCGGCCGGAGCCGAAGGCGGCAACGCCATCGCCGATCGCCGCCACCGCCAATGCCTACAAGGATGCGGCACACACCGCCGCGGATACCGCGCAAACGCAGGCGGCGGAGCAGGCCAAGCAGGCGGATGCGGCGACGCAGTAGCGCCGCCGCTGCGATCAAACCCTTACTGCGGTGTGCAGAAGCAATACGCCAGCGCCTTGACGCGCTGGTTGCCGGGTTTGGCCAGTGCGTCCTGCACGAAGCGGAACACCGGTTGTTCTTGCACGCGGCGAGCCAGCAGCAATTCGGCGCTGCCGCTGTGCTGCAGCAGTGCCATGCCGGCGCGGCTTTGCAACATGCCACCCAGGAGTTGCGACAGCGGGGTGGTGCTGTCTTCGATATAGCGCGTCTGCCAGGCATCGGGCTTGCCCAGCTTGGCGCGGCTGGCTGCATCGGCCACAGCATCGCCAAGGTTGCCGAATGCATCCACCAAGCCACGGTCCTTGGCTTGCGCGCCACTCCACACGCGGCCTTGGGCAATGCTGTCGATCTGCTCCACGCTCTTGCCGCGCGCATTGGCCACGCGGCCGGTGAAGTCGCGGTAGCCCTTTTCGATCACTGCCTGCACGGTGGTGGCCACGCCCGGATCCAGCGCGCGGGTCAAATCAAACGCGCCGGCATATTTGGCGGTGGCCACGCCATCGGTATGCACGCCGAGTTTGTCCAAGCTGCGATCGAGCGTGGGGAACAAGCCGAAGATGCCGATTGAGCCGGTAATCGTGGACGGGTCGGCATAGATGCGGTCGGCATTCATGCTGATCCAATAGCCGCCAGATGCGGCCACATCCCCCATCGACACCACCACCGGTTTGCCGGCGGTTTTCAGCGCGGCCACTTCACGGCGGATTTGTTCGGATGCGAACACTTCGCCGCCGGGTGAGTTCACCCGCAGTACCACCGCCTTCACATCGTCATCGTCACGCGCTTGCCGCAGCAGTGCCGAAGTGGATTCGCCGCCCACCTTGCCGGCGGGCAATTTGCCACCGGCGATTTCGCCTTCCGCCACCACCACCGCCACTTGCGGGCGGCTATCGGCTTGCGGCAGTGTGCTGTTGACGTGTTGCAGATAGGCATCCAGCGCCACTTGCCGGTAGCCACCGTCGGCATTGTCATCGGCCACGCCGCGCTGGGTCAGCAGGGTGTCCACGTCTTCCCGGGTCTTCAGCCCGGTGACGAGTTTTTGTTGCAGCGCCAGTTGCGCCAAGTCGCCGTGCGCGGCGCTCACTGCATCCGGCAAGGTGTTGGCGTAGTTGGACAGCAGTGCAGGATCAATGCCGCGTGCTTTGCCGATATCGGCCAACATGCGCTGCCAGATATCGCCCATCCAATACAGGTCGGCTTCCTTCGATGCCGGCGAAGCGGCATCCAGAATATAAGGCTCGGCGGCAGACTTGAAGGTGCCTACCTTGAACAGGTGCACGTCCACGCCCAGCTTGTCTTGCAGCGCGGTGTGGAAGAACTGGCGGTACGAGGCCAGCCCGTCCAGCATCACCCCGCCGGAGGACATCGGGTCCAGATAGATTTCATTGGCTTGCGCGGCCAGCACGTATTGCCCCTGCGAGAAGCTGTCGCCATAGGCCACCACTTGCTTGCCGGCAGCACGCACGGCTGCCAGCGCCGCGCCCACTTCGCGCAGCGAAGCAAAGCCGGAGGGCTCCATGTCTTGCAAGTTCACCACCACGCGTTCGATGCGCTTGTCGGTGCGGGCAGCGTTCAGCGCACTCAGCGCATCGCGCAGGCGCACTTCCTTACAATCCCGGCTATGCGTGGCATGCGCCAGGCTGCGGCTCAAGGCATCGCAGGTGTATTGCTCCACCAACCGGCCTTCGGGAGCAAACACCAACGTGGTGCGGCTCTCCAGCGGGGTGAGCCGGCCACCAAACAGGGCTGCCAGCAGCAACAGGGCCAGCACCGGCAGCAATAGCAAAAACAGCAGATTCAACACCAGGCGACGGGTGAAGTTGATCGTGTCCCAAACGCCAATTACAAGACTGGCGATGGGGCCGCGGCGGCGCGGTTCGTTCATGAAAACTCCGGGAAAACGCAAGGCCGTGGTGCGGCAGTGGGGATGGATATGGTAAAGGACGCGGTGGTGCGCTTCATGCGCCGTCGGTCATGGGTAGATGCGAAAACGTGCCGGCAAGGTGCTGCGGCTGGCTGCTACGCAAAAACCGCCGGGCCATCAGAATGGCGGCCACCAGCAGGCCTGCGGTCAGCCCCAGCCACATGCCGCGCGGGCCCCAGCCCAAGCCCAGCCCCAGCCAGGCGCCTACCGGCATGCCAATGCCCCAATACGCCAGCACCGCCAGCCACATCGGGACGCGGGTGTCTTTCAGGCCACGCAGCGCACCGGCCGACACCACCTGCACGCCATCGGGCAATTGAAACAGCGCGGCATACAGCAGCAGGCTGCCACCCAGCGCGATGACGGCGGGGTCGGCACTGTAGAGCGAGGCGATGGCGTGATGGCCCAGCAGCATGGTGCTGGCGGACAATATTTGCGTGCACATGGCCAAGGTCAGCCCTGCGAAAGCGGCACGTCGCACACCCGCTGCATCGCCGCGCCCCAGTGCATGCCCGACCCGTATGGTCGTGGCCTCGGCAATCCCGAACGGCAACATGAAGCACAGGGTGGCCACATTCAGTGCCACCTGATGCGCCGCTGCCGGCACTTCACCCAAGCGGCCAATCAACAGCGCCGTCACGGCAAACAAGCCGCCTTCCATAGTGACCGTCACGCCAATCGGCAAGCCGGTGCGAATCAGCTCACGCAAGCGCGGGCTATCTGGCCAATGCCAGTGGGTGAACAGCTGCAAATCGGCAAAGCGTTTGCTGCTGGCCAGATACAGCGCAAACGCCACTGCTTGCGCCCAAAACATCACGCTGGTGGCAATCCCGATCCCGGCCACGCCCAGTTCGGGAAACCCCAGCAACCCGTTGGTCAACACATACGCCAGCGGCGCCAGCACACACAGCCCGCCGAAGCCCAGCAGCATGGTGGGCAGCGACCAATGCAGGCCGTCGCTGAGATAGCGCATGCACAAGTACAGGGTGAACGCCGGCACGCCCCAGCGCAGCGTATGCAAAAACGCGGTGACGCCCGGCACGATGTCGGGCGCAATACCCATCGGCGCCAACACCAGCGGCATCGCGCTGACCAAGCCGAACAGCAGCGCACCCAGTGCCAATGCCAGCCACAGCGCCTGCCGGAACAGTGGGCCAATCTCGCTGCGGCGGCCTGCGCCATCCAGTTGCGAGACCGCCGGTGGCAGCGCCATCAAGGTGCCCATCGGGGCCAGCATCGGCAGCCAAAACAAGGCCGCGCCCACCGACACTGCCGCCAGTGTGGTGGTGCCGTGATGGCCGGCCACCACCGCATCGACCAGACTCACCAGCCCACTGGCCAGGTGGCCTGCGGCCAATGGCGCGGCCAGCGTGGCGGTGCGCCTCACGTCGTGACGGAAGCGGGAGGGCGTGGTGGGCGTGGACATGTGAAAAAGGTATCGATGGGCGCTGGCGTTGCTGCGCGCGGCCTGTCATTTTATCTGGATGCAAATGAATATCACGCCCAATCCCGCCGATGACACCCCCGTGGCGGCCGTCTGTCGCAATTGTGGCGAGCCGCTGCACGGCCCCCATTGCCACGCCTGCGGGCAGCCGGTCAAAGGCCTGATGCGGCCACTGGGCAGTGTGTTCGGCGATTTGCTGGACAGCGTGTTTGATTTCGATGCGCGCATCGTGCGAACACTCAAGCCGCTGTATCTGCAGCCGGGGTTTTTGAGTCTGGAATATTTTGCCGGCCGCCAGGTGCGCTACGTGACGCCGTTCCGGTTGTTTTTCTTTTTGGCGGTAGTGGCATTTTTCGTGGCGCGGCTGACCGTGCATGTGGATGGTGCTGGCGCGGGCGAGCCGCCGCAGGTCTTCGCCAAGGCCACCACGGTGGCGGCGGTGGAGCTGGCGCGCGATGCGCAGTTGGCGCAGATGGCGCAAGCCAAGCGCGAGATGACGGGCACACCGGCGGCGGCTGGCATCGTCGGCATCGAGGCCGGCGAACAGCGCATCCGCGAGGCCGCCGATGCGCGCATTCGCGAGCTGCAAGGCAAGCCCGATAGCGCGGGCAAGACCGTGTCGAAGGCCGACAAGCCCGCCGATGCGCAGCCGGGGCTGGTGATCAACGGGCAAGCCTGGGATGCCGACAAACACCCGGTCGCCATCAGCTGGCTGCCTGCATTCGGCAACCGCTGGCTCAACGATCAGGTCAAGCGCGGCAGCGACAACGTGGCGCGCCTGAAGCGTGACCCCGGTGCGTTCAAGGATGCCGTGCTCAGTGTCATTCCCACCACCTTGTTCGTGCTGGTGCCGGTGTTTGCGCTGATGTTGAAGGGCGCGTTTTTGTTGCAACGGCGCTTGTACATGGAGCACCTGATCGTGGCGCTGCACAGCCATGCCTTCATGTGCCTGTCGCTGTTGCTGGTGTTGTTGGCGGGGGTGCCGGCAGAAACGTTTGCGCCCGATGGCACGTGGCTCAATAGCGTGTTCGATTGGGTGATGGCGCTGTTGCTGCTGTGGGTGCCGGGTCATTTGCTGTGGATGCAAAAGCGCGTGTACGCGCAGGGCTGGCCGATTACCGTGCTGAAGTTTGGTGTGCTGGGTGTGCTGTATTCGGTGCTGCTGGCCTTCGCCGTCACCGCTGCGGCCTTGATTGGATTAGTGGAAATGTAAGCGGCCTGACGGGTGCATTGCGCTGCGTGCGCAGTATGGGTTGCACGACGCTCAGGTGCGGCAAGCCGATTTCGATCAGCACGCGTCACGCATGCGCGAAGATGGCGTGGTGCGTTTGCGTGGCAGATGCAGTGCCGGCTGATGGGTGCGGCATCACGCGCTGACTCAGTGCTGCAACTGCGCTTGCAGCCATGCCGAGCGCTGCGCCGCCGGTAGTGCCAGCAGGCTTTGCCGCAGCGCGGCGCGCTGCTCGGGCGGGGTGATCTGCGCCAGACGGGCAAGGGTGTCCAGGTCATCCGGCGTGGCCTGACGCAGCAACTGCAACAGGGGTTGTTGTTCGCTGGGGTCGATATACGCAAACAGCGCGGCGATGCGCGGCCAGATGCGGCCCAGCACTGGGCCCAGATGCCAGCCGCGATGCGCGTCAAAACTTTGCGCGGCATAGCGTTGCCGCAGTGCTTGTTGCTGCTGCGCGGGCAAGCCGAAGAAGTGGGCGGCGGTGGTGCGCAGGCTGGCGCGTTCGGGCTCGGGCAGGGCTTGCCATTCGGCCCACACCCCGCGCAACCACGCGGTTTGCCGCAGGTTGGCGCGGCTCCACTGTGGCAGCGGGGCGCTGGCAGTGGCTTCCGGCAGTGGTTCGGTTTGTGTGCTCAGCCACGCCAGCAGGGGCAAGTCGATGGCCAACGCCAACTCCTGCGGCGCGGCGAACAGGGCACGGTCGGGGTCGTTGGCGGTGTCGCTGGGGTCAAAGCGGGTCTTGGGCGCAGCGGCAGCGGGCAGTGCTTCCACCCGTACCCGGTTGTGCCATTCGTTCCACAGTACCCGCCCGCGTGGATGCAGGAAGAAGGTGGCCGCCAGCGCCAGCAGCCCCAGTACCACCCCCAGCCACAGCCAGCGTAATAGGTGCCGATGGGGATGCTGCGGCGGAGGGTCGGCTGGGCCGGCTGCGGTGGAAGGCGCACTGGCCGTCATCGGCGTGGCGTTTGGCGGTGGTGTCTGCAGGGTTGCCTGCGGTGTTGCGTCAGCCGGCTCCTGGGCGTCTGGGTCCGCGGCGTCCAGTGCCAACTGCACGGCGTCGCGCCACTGCCGCCAGACCGCGATGTCCGGCTGGCCGTGCGCATCACGCGGCAGCGCATCGCGAATCCGCTGCTGATAGCTTGCCACTTCGCAATCCAGCGCCGCCGCGGCCTCGGATTCATCCAGACACACCACCAAATGCAGCAACACGGCGGCGCGGATCGCGGGCGGCAGCCGGGCAATCGCGGGCAGAGGGGTATTGGTGGATACCGGCGTGGCCTGCCCCATGGCCGGTACCGAAAGCAACAGCCGCCAGTACTGCAACGGCCATTGCGTAATCGGCCACTGCTCGGCTTCCGGGACAAACACCTGCCGGGTGACGGCCAAGGCCCGTTGCGTTGCGGCAGGGTCGCCTGTCTGCACCCGCGCCAACAGCTGTGCACGCCGTTCTACGCCGCGCAAAAACGCAGCAATCGCCGTGGACTGCGGGGGCGTGGGGGCTGGGGAGGTCATGTCAAGTCATTGGCGATGGTGCATCTTAGCGTGGACATACCGTGAAATATCGGCTTGACAGCGCGCCAATGGTCGGCTCCGCAAGCACCCATGCGGGCTGTGGATATCGCAGTTGTGCACAGCGGCATGATTTGCACGCTTGCACATGTTTCACATTGCGTTGGCGCTTTTTGCAGGCGATGTTTCACGCACAACATATTGATTTATATGGACTCTATGTTCATGGCGTTTTTTTCACCAAGATGACAGCGCGCACGTTCTGTGGCGCTTGCGCGGCACCGACTACGGTCAGTTCACAGACTTATCCACAGCTCGTGTGGATAACGATGGATTCCCATAGAGAACAACAAGTTGCCGCGTTTACGTCAGACAAGACTGAGCAATAGGCAGCAACCTCGCCCGCGGCTGCCCCCGGCAGGCGCAACAAGCCCGCTAGACTGGTTCGATGCACCCATTTCCCATCTTGCGCGTGGCGCTGCCGGTGCCGCTGCCGCGCCTGTTCGACTACTTGCCGCCTGCGGACGCAAAACCCGTGGCGGTGGGGCAGCGGGTGCGGGTGCCGTTTGGGCCGCGTGAGCTGTGCGGCTTGGTGATCGAACATGCGCAGGCCGAGCCGGGCGTTGCCTTGAAAAGCGTGCTGGCGGGTTTGGATGACGCGCCGCTGTTGCACGGGGAGCTGCTGGCCTCGCTGCGCTGGCTGGCCGGGTATCTGCACGCACCCTTGGGCGAAGTGTTGGCCACCGCGCTGCCGGCACTGCTGCGGCGTGGCGAGCCGCTGCCAGAGATTGCGCAATACGGCTGGCGCTTGAACGAAGCAGGGCACACGGCCTTGCCGGCGATGCGGGCGGGCAAGCCGAAGGCGCTGGCGCAGTGGCTGGATCAGTTGCGCGCTGAAGACAGCCTGGACGCCGCGCACCCGGGCTGGCGTGCACCGTTGCGCACGCTGCGCGAACGCGGGCTGGTGGAGCGCCAAGAAACGGGGTCAGGTTCACTTCCGCAAGTTCTACGCGAAAGTGAACCTGACCCCGTTTCTTTCTCCCCCAACCCCGAGCAACAGGCCGCCATCGACGCCATCCAGGCGGCGCAGGGCTTCGCGTCGTTTTTGCTGGATGGTGTCACCGGCAGTGGCAAGACCGAGGTCTATCTGCAGGCGATTGCCGCGTGTTTGGCGCGTGGCCAACAGGCCTTGGTGCTGGTGCCGGAAATTGGCCTGACCCCGCAAGCACTGGCGCGCTTCCGTGCGCGGTTGGGGGTGCCGGTGCATGCCCTGCATTCGGGGCTGAACGATAGCGAGCGTGCCAAGGTGTGGCTGCAAGCCGCCAGCGGGCAGGCGCGGGTGATCGTGGGTACGCGCTCGGCGGTGTTCGTGCCGCTGCCGCAGGCCGGTTTGATCGTGATTGATGAAGAGCACGACGGCAGCTACAAACAGTTCGACGGCATTCGCTACCACGCCCGCGACTTCGCGCTGCTGCGCGCGCGCGCGCTGGCCGTTCCCATCGTGCTGGGGAGCGCCACGCCAGCGCTGGAAACCCTGCACAACGCCCGCACCGGCAAGTTCACCGGGCTGCGTTTGCGCCAGCGCGCAGGCGCAGCCCGGCCACCGCAGGTGCGTGTGCAGGATGTGCGCAAGCGGCCGCTGCATGCGGGGTTGTCGGACGACACCGTGCACGCCATCCGCAGCGCACTGGACGCCGGCGGGCAGGTGTTGGTGTTTCGCAACCGGCGCGGGTATGCCCCTGTATTGCTGTGCCACGACTGCGGCTGGAGCGCGCATTGCCCGCGCTGCAGCACGCCCGAAAAACCCACGCCGATGACCGTGCACGCGCACGGCAAGCGCCTGCAATGCCATCACTGCGGCCATCGAAAACCCGCACCGCCGGCCTGCCCCGACTGCGCCAGTCTGGGTTTGCAGCCGCAGGGCAATGGCACCGAGCGGATCGAGGCCGAATTGCAAACGCGCTTTGCCGATGTGCCGGTGATCCGCATCGACCGCGCCAGCAGCAGCCATCGCGATGCCTTGCAAACCAACTTCGACACCCTCGGCACGCAGCCCGGCATTTTGGTGGGCACGCAAATGTTGGCCAAAGGCCATGACCTGCCCAACCTCACCTTGGTGGTCGTGGTCGGCATCGATGAAGGGCTGTTTTCTGCCGATTTCCGCAGCAGTGAAAAATTGGCGCAGTTGCTGATTCAAGTGGCGGGCCGTGCCGGCCGTGCCGACAAACCCGGCAGCGTGCTATTGCAAACCCATCACCCGGACCATGCCTTGCTGAACACCTTGGTACGCGGGGGCTATCACGCCTTTGCCGATGAAGAACTGGCGCTGCGGCAGGCCGCGGGGTTTCCGCCGTTCGCCTATTTGGCATTGCTGCGTGCCGAAGCCAAACACGCCGAGCCACCACTGCAGTTTCTGCAACAGGCCAAGGCGCTGTTGTTGCCCCATGGCATTCAACTGCACGGCCCGCTGCCCGCGCCGATGCCGCGCCGCGCCGGGTTTGTGCGGCATCAGCTGATTGTGTCGTCGCCGCACAGGCGTGAGTTGCACGCGGCATTGAGTACCGCGATTGCAGCCTTGTATGCCGCGCCGGAAGCGCGCCGGGTGCGCTGGTCGCTGGATGTGGATCCGTTGGATCTGTATTGA
>DAORUL010000032.1:0-16755 GCA_035433165.1 Thermomonas sp.
GAGTAGGCCAATTCGCGTTCTGCCAACACGGCCGCATCGGCGCCGTGTTCGAGCAGATACCTGACCTGAGTTTCGCTGTGCGCGCGCGCCAGAACGCTGATGGCGGGGTTAAGCGCTTTCAGTCGTTGAATGGTTTCGCCAGCTTCCAGGGCTTGCGGAATCGCGAATACCGCAAGCTTTGCGCGTGCCGGCGCAGCTTCCTGCAAGACGCGTTGGTTCGCAGCATTGCCGCGCACGGTGGGCAGGCCATTGGCGCGTGCTTGCGCCACCAAATCGGAATCATCTTCGATGACCACCAAGGGCACGCCGCGTTCGCGCAGCAGATGGGCAAGCTGACTGCCCACGCGGCCGTAACCCACCACGATGGCGTGGTTGCAAATATCCACCGGCACCACCTCGGGTTCCGGTTCGGCATTGGCGGCGTTGCGTGCGTCCTCACGTACCTGCCAGCGATCCAGCGCCATGAACAGGATCGGGTTGAGCATGATCGAAATCAGTGCGCCGGCCAGCACCAGATCATGGCCTTCCTTCGGCAGGATTTTCAGTGACAAACCAAGCCCGGCGATGATGAACGCGAATTCGCCAATCTGCGCCAAACTGGTGGAAATGGTTAGCGCCGTGGCATTGGGATGTCCGAATGCGCGCACGATGAGGTAGGCGGCGGCCGATTTTCCAAACACGATGATCAGCGTGGTGGCCACGACGTGCCACGGGTGCTCGACCACGATATTGGGGTTGAACAGCATACCCACCGACACAAAAAACAGCACCGCGAACGCGTCGCGCATCGGCAGTGAATCTTGTGCGGCCTGATGGCTGAACTCGGATTCGTTGAGCAGCATGCCGGCGAAGAATGCGCCCAATGCGAAGCTCACGCCGAACATCGCTGCCGAGCCAAACGCCACGCCCATCGCGATGGACAGCACCGCCAATGTGAACAATTCACGCGAGCCGGTGCCGGCAATGCGTTCGAGTATCCACGGGATCGCCTTGCGGCCGACGATCAGCATGAAGGCGACGAAGGCAGCAACCTTGCCAAAGGTGATGGCCAGCGCTTTGAGAATGCCGCCGATGCCAACCGCTTCGCTGCCACCCAGTGCGCCGGCCAGTGCCGGGATCAGCACCAGCGCGATGACGCAGGCCAGATCTTCTACGATCAACCAACCCACCGCGATTTTGCCGCGCCGTGTATCCAGCAAGCGGCGCTCTTCCATCGCCCGCAGCAATACCACGGTGCTGGCGGTGGCCAGCGAAAACCCGAACACCAACCCTTCAAGATGCGACCAGCCCATCAGCTCGGCCAAACCCCAGCCCAATAGGGTGGCAACGGAGATCTGCGCAACCGCACCGGGGATCGCGATGTTCCTCACCGACATCAGATCGCGCAGCGAGAAGTGCAGGCCGACGCCGAACATCAGCAGGATCACGCCAATCTCGGCCAGCTGTGGTGCCAACTCCGCATCACCCACGAAGCCCGGTGTGAACGGGCCGACAATGATGCCCGCAACCAGATAGCCAACCAGCGGTGACAGCCGCAGCCGATTGGCGAGCGCGCCCAAAATGAAGGCCAGCACGAAGCCGTACACCAGAATCGCGATCAGGGAGGTGTGATGTGGCATGCATGCTCCGCAAGGTGGGTACCCAGATCATCGCATGGGGATGGGTCTGGCCGGAGACAAAAACGCCCCGGAAGGCCGGGGCGCGGAGGTCGAAATGAATAAATTATTCAGCTCACCACTTGTAGCTGACCTTGGCGTAGTAATACGCGCCATTGAAGCCATACGGCGAGTACAGGCTGTAAGGAATCAGGCCGAATGTGGAGTTGGCGTAGGTGTTTTGTTCGGGGTATTGGTTCAACGCGTTGTCAGCACCCGCTGTCATCGTCCAGTGCTGGTTGGGACGGAAATTGACGGATAGATCGAGCGTCCATTTGGCCCCGAAGGTCTGGTCTTGCAGCGGGTTGCTGGCGTTCCGCGCGGTGAACTGGCCATAGCGAGTGGCACCGGCATTGATGTCCCAATGTTGCAGGGCCCAGTTCGCGTTCACTGCGAACTTGTCGCGTGGTGCGCCTTCTTCGATGCGACCGCGTTCATCGCGTCCCATCCGTTCCAAATTGGCCCCCAATGCCGTCAACGCGGCAGGGTTGGGTGCGATGCGGGTGACTTTGGATTTGTTGTAGTTGTAGCTGCCGGTCAGGTTGAGGCTGCTGGCGGCCAGTGGCACATTCCAGGTGCCCACCACGTCGATGCCCTGGGTACGGGTATCAATGGCGTTGTTGAAATAACGCGCACTGGTGACATTGGTGATGCCGAGGCCGGCCAACAGTGCCTGTGCCGCCGCATTGTTGGCGATATTCAGGTTGGATGAGAGCACGATGCGGTCATCGACATTGATCTGGTAGGCATCGATGGTCAGATACACGCGATCCAACGGCTGCAACACCAGGCCCAGGCTGTAGGACCGTGAGGTCTCCGGCTTGAGTTGCTCTGCGCCAAGCGCTTGTGCTGCTGCACCGGAGGCCGGGAAGGTACCGGTTTCAAAGGCCACGCCGTTGTTGATGTTGGTGGTCACCGCCTGATAGTGCTGTTGCGCCAACGAAGGCGCACGAAAGCCGGTGGCGGCGGTGCCACGCAAGGCCACCTTGTCGGTGAAGGCGTAGCGCAGTGACAACTTGCCGGAGAATTGACTGCCGAAGTCGGAATAGTCTTCGTAACGCCCGGCGATACCGCCCGAGAATTTGTCGGACACATCAGCTTCCAGGCCCGCGTACAGCGCATAGTTGTGCCGGTTGTAACTGCCGGCGTTGCGCGGCGTGAATCCGCCAAAGCCCTGTGCGCCGGAACCGAAATAGGAATTGGCCTCACCCGCGCGCTGCGCCCAGTCTTCGGTGCGATATTCCGCGCCGAAGGAGAGAGTGGCCGGATACGCCAATCCAATCCCGACGGGCTTGGAGAAATCCGCGTTCAACACTTGCTGGGTGTATTGCAGGGATCCGTCATAGAAGCTGAGTGGGCTGCTCACACCCAAGGCATAGTTGATGGTGTTCTGGGTGCGAAAGCCCAGCAGACTGTCGCCGAAGTTGTAGCTGAAATCCCAGTTCAGGCCATTGTCGGCAGTGCCCTTGGCGCCCAGCACCACGCTGCGATCGCGCGCATCCTGGTTGATTTCGGGCACATAGCCGTTCGGGTAAACCTGCGCCAGCAGTGCGCCTTGCCCGCTGTGATTTTTGGAGCGATAGAACGCGAACGAGGTGATGTCGCGATTGCTGGCCATGGCGGTGGCATACAGGCTGGCGTGATCGCCAATGACCAGGTTGGCATTCAATGCCAGTGCGGTCTGATCCACATCCGGGTCGCCGAGCTTGAATGCTGTTTCGCCCACGCCCGGGAAATTGCCGGTGTTGGGCGCTGTGCCTTGGTACGCGCCGGAGCGATTGGTCATGTCTTGGTGGCCGGTTTGTGCCGCCAAATGGATGGTGCCGCCGCCACCGCCCAGGGTCAGGCCTGCATCACCGGACAGTTGCCACTGCTGGCCGTCGCCCTTGGAATACTGGCCGCCGCCCAATGCAATGCTGCCGCCAGTGCCTGCGCCCTTGAGCACGATATTGATGACGCCACCGATGGCATCGGACCCGTATTGTGCCGATGCGCCATCACGCAGGACTTCCACGCGTTCGATCGCGGCGACGGGAATCGCGTTCAGATCAACTGCAGACGAGCCGCGGCCGATCGTGCCATTCACATTCACCAGCGCCGAAATATGCCGGCGCTTGCCATTGACAAGCACCAGCGCCTGATCCGGCGACAGCCCGCGCAATTGCGCCGGACGCACGCCGCTGGTGCCGTCGGCCATGCCGGGGCGCGGGAAATTCAGTGAGGGCAATGCGCGCGCCAGCGCGGTGGCCAGCTCGGTGGTGCCGGTGGCTTGCAGTGTTTCCGGGGTGATGATGTCGATGGGCGATTGCGATTCGGCCACCGTGCGATCCGCCACATGGGTGCCGGTGACGATCAGCGTGTCGAGGGTGCGGGCATCTTTGCTGGCCGGTGCGGAAGTCTGCTGCGCCAATACCGGGCTGGCGAGCAACAACGAAGACAGCGCCAAGGCAAGGGGGGTCATACGGGGCATGTTCAACTCCATTGGAGGGTAAGTCTTCGCTCTATTTAACACTGAATTAACATGACCGCAAACGCTTCAATGGCATGGGGCTATGCCATCGGTTGCAATACTGCATCGGCAAGGCCGGGCGCTGGCTTAGGCGTTACAATGGCGGGCTCATGATTTCCTTCCGAAATTTCGCCCTGCGTCGCGGCGAACGCCTGCTGCTGTCCAATGTTGACCTGACCCTGCACGCCGGCTGGCGGGTGGGCGTGATCGGGCGCAATGGTGCTGGCAAGTCGTCGCTGTTTGGTGCCCTGATGGGCGAACACGAGCCCGACAAGGGCGATCTGGACCTGCCCGGCAAGGCGCGGATTGCGTCGGTGGCGCAGGAAACTCCGCATCTGCCGGACCCGGCGATCGATTTCGTGCTGTCGGGCGATAGCGCCGTGCACGCGGCCATCCAGATGGAGGCCAATGCGTTTGCCAACGAGGATTGGGAAGCGGTCGCCGAGGCGCATCAGTTGCTGGAAGAAGTGAACGGCTACGACGGCACCGCGCGTGCCGGCCGGTTGCTGCATGGGCTGGGGTTTCCGGCCGAGGTGCATGAAAAAGCGGTCTCGGATTTCTCCGGTGGCTGGCGCGTGCGCCTGAACGTGGCGCGTGCGCTGATGACGCCCTCCGATTTGCTGTTGCTCGACGAACCCACCAACCATTTGGATCTGGATGCGGTGGTGTGGCTGGAAGAATGGCTCAAACGCTATGACGGCACGTTGCTGGTGATTTCGCACGACCGCGAATTTCTCGACAACGTCACCACCCACATCCTGCATCTGCACGATGGCACCGCGAAGCTGTATTCGGGCAATTACACCGATTTCGAGCGCCAGCGCGCCGAACATCTGCGGCTGCAACAGATCACCCACCTGAAAGAGCAGGCCGAACGCGCCCACCTGCAGTCCTTCATCGACCGCTTCAAGGCCAAGGCCAGCAAGGCCAAGCAGGCGCAGTCACGGATGAAGCGGCTGGCCAAACTGGCCGGCACCGAAGCGGTACGCGCCGAGCGTGCGCTGCATATCGATTTCCCCGAGCCGCTGCGGCTGCCCAACTCGCTGCTGTCGCTGCACGATTGCGATTGTGGCTACGGCGTGGACGCCAAAATCCTGCACAACGCCAGCTTCGGCCTGGAAGCCGGCGACCGCATCGGTTTGCTGGGTCCCAATGGCGCGGGCAAATCAACCTTGGTGAAAACCCTGGTGGGCGAGCTGGCGCCGCTGACCGGCGAGCGCAAAGCGCACCCGGATTTGCGCATCGGCTACTTTGCCCAGCACACGGTGGAGTCGCTGGTGGCCGGCACCTCGCCGCTGGATCACTTGCGCAAGCTCGATCCCGATTCGGCCAATCAGGTGCTGCGTGATTTTCTGGGCAAATGGAATTTCCCCGGCGACCGTGCGTTTGAAGTCATCGACACCTTCAGCGGTGGCGAAAAAGCGCGGCTGGCGCTGGCACTGATCGCCTATCGCCGGCCCAACGTGCTGTTGCTGGACGAGCCCACCAACCACCTTGATCTTGATATGCGCGAAGCGCTGGCCGAAGCGCTGAGTGATTTCGATGGCGCCATCGTGATGGTCAGCCATGACCGCCATTTGATCGGTCTGGTCTGCGACAACTATTGGCGCGTGGCCGGCGGCAAGGTCGAGCCGTTCGACGGTGATCTGGACGAATACGCCGCGTGGCTGCGTACCCGCCCGGGCAGTGACAACCCCAAAACACCGGCACCGAAAGCCGAACCTACATTGCCCGCAACGCCGCCGGAGCCCAAAAAACCCGCAGCCAAGATCAACCCGCACAAGCTGCAAAAAGCCGAAGAGCGCGTGGCGCGCCTGGAAGGCAAACTGGCCGAGTGCGATGCCCAACTGGCCGACCCGACGGTGTATGCCGATGCCGGCAAAGTGGCTGATTTGGGGCGCACGCAGTTGCAATTGCGCAGCGAGCTGGAGCAGGCCGAAGCCGAGTTGCTGGGCTTGTACGAATAAGCTTCGCCTTGAAACCGTGGCCATGTGCCGCATTTGTTCTTACACACTTGAGTTGTTGGTAGCGCCATGCCCATCTACGCCTTCGCCTGCGAATTCTGCGGGCATCACTTCGACAAATTGCAGAAACTCTCCGACGCCGACCCCAGCGTCTGCCCGCAGTGCGGCAAAGACGGCGGCATCCACCGGCAATTGACCGCACCGCAGTTCCGGCTGGCCGGTGGTGGCTGGTACGAAACCGATTTCAAGAAAGACGGCGAAAAGAAAAGCAATCTGGCCGGCGATGCCGCCAAGCCTGCCGACGCCAAGCCTGAGCCGGCAAAACCGGAAACCAAGCCAGAAGCTGCCAAACCCGCAGCCAAGCCTGCCGACTGAACCCGTTAAAATGATTGGCTTGCCGGTGCCCGCCGGCCCGAATTTCCCCGGAGTCTCCATGCGTACCCATTTTTGCGGCCTGATCGACGCGACGTTGATCGGCCAAACCGTCACCCTCTGCGGCTGGGCCGATGTCGCCCGCAATATGGGCCAGATCGTGTTCATCGACCTGCGTGACCATGAGGGCATCGTGCAAATCGTCGCCGAACCGTCGAGTGCCGCTGGCAACGCCGAGGTGTTGGACGCTGCCAGCAAAGTGGGCTACGAAGACTGCCTGCGCATCACCGGCACCGTGCGTCGCCGCCAGTCGGTGAACGACAAGATCAGGACCGGCCAGGTGGAAGTGGTGGCCACCCGCATCGAGCTGCTGAACAAGGCCGAGCCGCTGCCGTTTCATCATCATGAAAACCCGGGCGAAGACGTGCGCCTGAAGTACCGCTATCTGGACCTGCGCAGCCCGGACATGCAGCGCAAGATGCGCACCCGCACCAAGCTGGTGTCGGCGCTGCGCCATTACCTTGACGCGCGCGGCTTCCAGGACATCGAAACCCCGATCCTGACCAAGGCCACGCCGGAAGGTGCGCGTGACTTTCTGGTGCCGGCGCGCATGCATCCCGGCGAGTTCTACGCGCTGCCGCAGAGCCCGCAGCTGTTCAAGCAGATCCTGATGATGGCCGGCTTCGACCGCTACTACCAGATCGCGCGCTGCTTCCGCGACGAGGCCCTGCGCGCCGACCGCCAGCTGGAGTTCACCCAGCTCGACATGGAGTTTGCCTGGGTGTCCGAGCGCGACGTGCAAGATCTCACCGAGGACATGGTGCGGCATGTGTTCCGCGACGTGGTCGGGGTGGAATTGGCCGCGCAATTCCCGCGCATTACTTACGCCGAGGCGATGCGTCGCTACGGTTCCGACAAGCCCGATCTGCGCATCGATCTGGAATTGGTCGACGTGGCCGATCTGGTCAAGCAGTGCGAGTTTGCGGTGTTCACCGCTGCCGCCAATGATGCCGATGGCCGCGTGGCCGCGTTGCGCATTCCCGGCGGCGCGGCATTGTCACGCAAGCAGATTGACGACTACGCCGCGCACGCCGCCAAATTCGGCGCGAAGGGCTTGGCCTACGCCAAGATCGACGAGGCCGGCGCGATCAATTCGCCGGTGGCCAAATTCTTTGCCGAAGGCGCGTTCGAGGCGCTGCTGGCGCACGTGGGCGCAGGCAACGGCGACATCGTGTTTTTCGGTGCCGGCGCCTACGGCAAAGTGTCCGACTTCATGGGCGCGGTGCGCCTGAAGGCCGGCAAGGATTTCAACCGGATTGCCGACGGCTGGGCGCCGCTGTGGGTGACCGATTTCCCGATGTTCGAATGGGATGACGAGGCGCAGCGCTACGTCGCCCTGCATCACCCGTTCACCGCGCCGGCGGTGGATTCGATTGACGATTTGCGCGCCCACGCCAAGACCGCGGTCAGCCGTGGTTACGACATGGTGCTGAACGGCAACGAGATCGGCGGTGGCTCGATCCGCATCCACAATTCAAAGCTGCAAAGCGCGGTGTTTGAATTGCTGGGCATTGGCGAAGACGAGCAGCGCGGCAAGTTCGGCTTCTTGCTGGACGCCCTCAAATACGGCGCGCCGCCACACGGCGGGATTGCCTTCGGCATCGACCGCATCGCCGCGCTGATGGCCGGCAGCGACTCCATCCGCGACGTGATCGCCTTCCCCAAAACCACCGGCGCCCAATGTTTGATGACCGATGCACCCTCACCGATTGCCGATGCGCAATTGGCGGAAGTGCATGTGGCAGTTCGGGCCAAGGACTGATGGCTGCCGCCGGGGACTGCTACCCGACGCGTGCGAACATCCTGTTCGACGCGTCGCCGCAGACCATCCATGGTCTGCTTTCCGCAGTTCCCCGGCGCCATCCATCGTGGGAGTGAAGGATGCAAGCAAACATCCGCCGCGCCACCCCCGCCGACGCCGCCAGCTTGGCCGCGCTGGGCACCTTCACCTTCATCGAAACCTTCGGCCATCTGTACACGCCGGAAGATTTGCAGGCGTTTCTCGACGACAGCCACAGCGAGGCCGCCTACGCCGCGCTGCTGGCCGCCGATTCCCCGTATGCGCTGTGGCTGGCCGAACGCGACGGTCAGGCCATTGGCTACGCGCAGGCCGGCCCCTGCGGGTTGCCGCACGCCGACGTGCGCGCTGAGGATGGCGAAATCAAGCGCCTGTACCTGCGCGGCGATGCGCAAAACAGTGGTGCCGGGCGCGCACTGATGGACGCGATGCTGGCGTGGCTGCTGGCCGATGGCCCGCGTACCTTGTGGTTGTCGGTGTGGTCGGAAAACTACGGCGCGCAGCGTTTCTACGCCCGCTATGGGTTCGAATTTGCCGGCGAATACCACTTCATCGTGGGTGAGCAGCGCGACCGCGAGTTCATGTATCGGCGCTTGGCGACCTGACCATGAGGCCCCGTGTGCTGTTGGTGCATGGCCTGCTCAACGCTTCGTGGTGGTTGCTGCCGCTGGCCTTGCGCTTGCGCAAGCAGGGGTTTGCCACCGAGCTTTTTGACTATTCAAGCGTGTGGGAAGGCCCGGAGCTTGCATTGCCACGCCTGCGCAGGCGGCTCTTGGAGCAGCCATCCGACGCCCTGGTAGGGCATAGCCTGGGCGGGCTGATTGCGCTCAGTGCATTGCAGCAGGCAGAACATCCCCGCGTGCAGCGTGTGGTGTGTCTTGGTTCGCCATTGCTGGGCAGTGCGGCGGCACGCACGCTGGCGTCGCGGCGCTGGGCCAAGCCCATGTTGGGACGCAGTGCGGCGCTATTGCAGCAGGGCATTCCGCACTGGGCCGGTGCTGCGGCAGTGGGGGTGGTGGCAGGAGATTTGCCGCGCGGATTGGGGCGGTTATTCGCGCGCTTCGATGACACATCCGACGGTACCGTTGCCGTGGCCGAGACCCGCCTGCCGGGGCTGGCCGATCACTGTACCGTCCGCGCCAGTCATAGCGGTTTGGTGGTTTCGCCGGATGTGGCGCGGCAGACTGCGCATTTTTTGCGGCATGGCCGATTTGCGGCCAGTTCCGAGCGCACCAACCAGCCGGCAGTCGTATAATCCGCGGCTTCGCCTTTTGGCTGGATGTACACCTATGGGACGTGGCCCCTCCATCGAAGCCCGCAAGAACGCAGTGGATGCGAAGCGCGGCAAGATTTTCACCAAGATCATTCGTGAAATTTCAGTGGCGGCGCGTGGTGGCGGGGGCGATCCGCACGGCAATCCGCGCCTGCGCGCGGCGATCGACAAGGGCCTGGCGGTCAATATGACCAAGGACGTGATCGAACGTGCAATCAAGAAAGCCACCGGCGAGCTGGAAGGCGTCACCTACGAAGAAATCCGCTATGAGGGCTATGGCGCGGGCGGGGTGGCGGTGATTGTGGATTGCCTGACCGACAACCGCGTGCGCACGGTCGCCGATGTGCGCCATGCTTTCGGCAAATTTGGCGGCAATATGGGCAACGAAGGCTCGGTAGCCTTCATGTTCAAGAAGCTCGGCGTGCTCAGCTATGACGCCGGAGCCAATGAGGACGCCATCACCGAGGCGGCGATTGAAGCCGGCGCCGACGATATCGTGGTGTATCCGGAAGATGGCGCGATTGATGTGCTCACCGCCGCGGATGTGTTTGCCGATGTGAAGGCGGCGATGGAAGCCGCAGGGCTGGCGCCGGATTTGGCCGAGGTCACCTTGCGTGCAGACAACGACATCGCGGTCACCGGCGATGTGGCCTTGCAAGTTGAAAAACTCCTGCATTGGCTGGAAGACATGGATGATGTGCAAAATGTTTCGCACAATGCCGACCTAGGGGCCGCCGCGTAATTTCGCGCGCGCGGTGCCACCCGCCATGACTCGCATCCTTGGGATCGACCCCGGTTCGCAGCGCACTGGCGTGGGCATCATTGATGTCGATGCCACTGGCAAGGTGAGCCATGTGCATCATCAGCCGTTGGTCTTGCTGGAGGCGGAAACGTTCCCGCTGCGCCTGCGTTTGCTGCTGGATGGCTTGTGGGCCTTGATCGAGGAATACACGCCCGATGAAGTGGCCGTGGAGCAGGTGTTCCTCTCCAACAACGCCATGAGTGCGCTCAAACTGGGGCAGGCACGTGGCGCGGCGGTGGCCGCTTGCGTGGCGCGTGATTTGCCAGTGAGCGAATACGCCGCAAAAGAGATCAAACTGGGATTGGTCGGCAGTGGCGCGGCCGACAAGCAACAGGTGCAACATATGGTGGCGGTGATGCTGGGCTTGTCCGGCAAGTTGCAGGCCGATGCCGCCGATGCGCTGGCGGTGGCCATTACGCATGCGCATGTGCGCGCCAGTGCGCAGCGCTTGGGCGTGGCCGCACGCATGGCATGGGGTCGCAAGGGCAGGGGGCGGCGATGATTGGACGATTGAAAGGCATCCTGATCCACAAGGCGCCGCCGTGGCTGGTGGTGGACGTGCATGGCGTTGGCTATGAGTTGGAAGCGCCGATGAGCACGTTCTACGACTTGCCGGAGTTGGGGCGCGAGGTGTTTTTGTTCACCCACTACGCGCAAAAAGAAGACAGCGTGTCGCTGTACGGGTTTTTGCGCGAAACCGAACGCCGCTTGTTTCGTGATGTGCAGAAGGTCTCCGGCATCGGCGCAAAAATTGCGCTGGCGGTGCTGTCGGGCGCATCGGTGGATGACTTTGTACGGCTGATTCAAAGCGGCGATGTCGCCGCACTCACCCGCATTCCCGGCATCGGCAAAAAAACCGCCGAGCGCATGCTGGTGGAATTGCGCGACCGCGCCGCCGACCTGGGCAGTGGCGCGGGCAATGCGTCGGCCCTGCCAGGCGACCCTGTTTGCGAAGCCATCACCGCCTTGCAGGCGCTGGGCTACAAGCCTGCCGAAGCCGAGCGCATGGCGAAAAAAGCCGCAGGTGCGGGCGACGATGCCCCCGCCATCATCCGTAAAGCATTGCAGTCTGCGCTGCTTTAACAGACGGCTGTAGGTATTACTATGACCTCCGCACAATCCAGTCCCGAGCAGCACAGCCACACAGAGGGACACTCTGCCGGGCTTGGGTTGATCGTCGGCGCCATCGGCGTGGTATTTGGCGATATCGGCACCAGCCCGTTGTATACGCTGAAAGAAGCGTTTACTCCGCACTATGGGTTGGTCAATAACCACGACACCGTGATCGGCCTGCTTTCACTGATTTTTTGGGCCATCATGACCATGGTGACGCTCAAATACGTCACCATCATCATGCGCGCCGACAACGATGGCGAAGGCGGCATCATGGCGCTGATGGCCTTGACGCAGCGCACGTTGCGCAATGGTTCGCGCTCGGCCTATGTGGTGGGCATTCTCGGAATTTTCGGGGCGTCCCTGTTTTTCGGTGATGGTGTGATTACCCCGGCCATCACTGTATTGGGTGCAGTTGAAGGCTTGGAAGTGGCTGCACCCGGGCTGGAAAATTTCATCGTGCCGATTACTGTGGTGGTGCTGGTTGGGGTGTTTGCAGCGCAACGCTTTGGTACTGCGCGTGTCGGGAAAGTATTTGGCCCGGTGATGGTGTTGTGGTTCATCTCTCTTGCGGCCATTGGGGTATGGAATCTATTGGCAGCACCTGAAGTTCTGAAAGCCTTGAGTCCATGGTGGGCGGTGCAGTTTTTTGCCGAGCATCACTGGCATGGCATTTTCATCTTCGGTGCGGTGGTGCTGGCGGTGACCGGTGGCGAGGCGTTGTATGCCGACATGGGTCACTTCGGCGCACCGCCCATTCGCAACGCATGGTATTTCTTCGTGTTGCCCTGCCTGGTGCTGAACTATATGGGGCAGGGTGCGAATGTGTTGAAGCGCCCGGAATCGGTGGCCAACCCGTTTTTTGAAGCGGTGCCGGAGTGGGCGTTGTACCCCATGATTCTGTTGGCCACGATGGCCGCGATCATTGCCTCGCAATCGGTGATTACCGGCGCGTTTTCGATGTCGCGCCAGGCGATGCAGTTGGGCTATATCCCGCGCATGCTGATCAAGCACACCTCGCGTGACACCATCGGTCAAATCTATGTGCCCGGCATCAATTGGTTGATGATGGTGACGGTGATTGCGCTGGTGCTGGCATTCCAAAGCTCCACCAACCTGGCCTCGGCTTATGGCGTGTCGGTATCGGGCACGATGCTGATCGACACCTTGCTGCTGGCGCTGTTGGCACGTGCGCAGTGGGCCCGCGCACGGTGGTGGGTGCTGCCATGCTGCTTCTTCATAATTTTGGTGGATATCGGTTTCTTGATTGCCAATGGGGCCAAGTTTTTCCATGGCGCATGGTTCCCGATTGCGCTGGGGCTGCTGGTCTTCACCATGATGCGGACTTGGCGGCGCGGGCGTGAATTGCTGCGCGAGGAAGTCCGCAAAGACGGTATCCAGTTGGATGTATTCCTGCCCGGCCTGATGCTGGCACCGCCGGTGCGCGTGCCAGGGACAGCGGTGTTTTTGACCGCAGATTCCGGGGTTGTGCCACATGCCTTATTGCATAACCTGAAGCACAACAAGGTTCTGCATGAGCACAATGCATTCTTGACAGTAGAGACACTGAATGTGCCGTATGCGCCGAAAGATCGGCGGATGAAGATCGACTCGATTTCCGGTGATGATTTCTACCGCGTCATCATTCGCTATGGCTTTATGGAAACCCCGGACGTACCCGTGGCCTTGATGCGCAGTTGCGACCAATGCGAGCTGACCTTCAACCCGATGGACACCACCTATTTCGTCAGTCGTGAAAGCATCGTGGCGGGCCGCCATCGCGGCATGCCGATCTGGCGTGACAAGCTGTTTGCTTTCCTGCATCGCAATGCCGCTCCGGCCACCAATTTTTTCCGGATCCCCGGCAATCGCCTGGTGGAACTGGGCGCGCAAGTAGAGATTTAGCGATAATCCCGGGATGACCGACTCCCGCATCATCACCCCCGCCGCCACCCGCGAAGACGAAGCGCTGGAGGCGTCGATCCGCCCCAGGCGGCTGGATGAATACCTTGGCCAGCAGCCGGTGCGCGAGCAGATGCAGATCTACATCGAAGCCACCAAGGGGCGTGGCGAGGCGCTGGATCACGTGCTGATCTTCGGGCCACCGGGGCTCGGCAAGACCACGCTGAGCCATGTCATCGCCAACGAGCTGGGGGTGAACTTGCGGGTGACCTCCGGGCCGGTGATCGAAAAGGCCGGTGATCTGGCGGCGCTGCTGACCAATTTGCAGGCACATGACGTGCTGTTCATTGATGAAATCCATCGGCTGTCACCGGTGGTCGAGGAAATCCTCTACCCGGCGATGGAGGACTACCAGATCGACATCATGATCGGCGAAGGCCCGGCGGCACGTTCGATCAAATTGGACTTGCCGCCGTTCACCCTGATCGGTGCCACCACCCGCGCGGGTCTGCTCACTGCACCGCTGCGCGACCGGTTCGGCATCGTGCAACGGCTGGAGTTTTATTCGCCGGAAGAATTGACCCGCATCGTGCGGCGCTCGGCGCAGATTCTGGGGATTGCCTGCGATGCCGGCGGTGCCGCCGAAGTGGCGCGGCGCGCACGCGGGACCCCGCGTATCGCCAACCGTCTGCTGCGGCGGGTGCGCGATTTCGCGCAGGTGAAGGGCAATGGCACGATTGATGCCGCCAGTGCGCGTGCCGCCATGGACATGCTGAAAGTCGATCCGGAAGGCTTCGATGAGCTCGACCGGCGCATGCTGGGCATCATCATCGACGCCTTCGATGGCGGCCCGGTGGGGGTGGAATCGCTGGCCGCAGCGCTGAGCGAAGAACGCGGCACGTTGGAAGACGTGATCGAGCCGTATTTGATCCAGCAAGGCTATTTGATCCGGACCGCACGCGGCCGCATGGCGACGCCGAAAGCCTATCGTCACCTGGGTTTCAAGCCGAAGGCCGGGGTTGAAGGGGAAAGGGGGGCAGAGTGAATTTCCCACCGAAGAAATCAACGTGTTCCGAATCCCCGGACGGGAAACTTCACTCTGACCCCCTTTCCCCACCCAGGTGTTTCGAGTGGCCGGTGCGCGTGTACTGGGAGGACACCGATGCCGGCGGGGTGGTCTATCACGCCCAATACCTGGCGTTCATGGAGCGTGCCCGCAGTGAATGGCTGCGCAGCTTGGGCGTGCATCAGGACGTCTTGAAGCGCGATGCCGATCTGGTGTTCGTGGTGCGCGCGCTGCAAACCGATTTTCGTGCGCCGGCGCGGCTGGACGATCAGCTCGTGGTCAGCGTGGCTCTGCTTGAATGTCGCGGCGCCAGTTTTGTGCTGGCACAACGGATTACCCGCAACGGCACATTGCTGGTGGCCGCACAGGTGAAGATTGCCGCATTGAAGGCATCCACCTTCCGCCCGCGCGCCATTCCCGATGCCCTGTTGCAACACTTTGAACCCTCCTCGGAGTCTCTGTAGATGCCCGTTTCGACCATGTTGCAATCGCTGCCGCAGGCGCTGCCCGACACCGCCGCCGCCAGTACCGTGGAGTTGGCCGATACCGGCGCAAAGACTGCCGTGGCACACGGCGATCAGGGCCTGAACATCTTGCAGTTGGTGCTGCACGCCAGTATCCCTGTGCAATTGGTGATGCTGCTGTTGTTGGCGGCATCGCTGGCCTCGTGGGTGATTATCTTGCGCAAAAAGCGCGTGCTGGATCGCGCCGAGAACGAGGCCGATCGCTTCGAGGAAACCTTTTGGTCGGGCATCGAACTGCCCAAGCTGTATGCCACCGCCACCGAGCGCCATCGCAGTATTGAAGGTCTGGAAGCCATCTTCGAAGGCGGCATGCGCGAATTCAACCGCATTCGGCAGCGCCGCGGTGTGGACGCACGCATGCAGCTGGAAGGCGCGCAGCGGGCGATGCGCGCCACCACCTCGCGTGAACTGGACGGGCTCGAGCGCAATCTGGAATTTCTTGCCAACGTGGGTTCGATCAGCCCGTACGTGGGTCTGTTCGGCACTGTCTGGGGCATCATGATTTCGTTCCAGGGCTTGGCTTCGATGAAGGAGGCCACCATTGCCACGGTGGCGCCGGGGATCTCGGAGGCGCTGGTTGCCACCGCGATGGGCCTGTTCGCGGCGATCCCGGCGGTGTGGGCGTACAACCGCTTCGCCACCCGCGCCGAACGCATGGCGGTGCGCTACGAGACCTTCGGCGAAGAATTCGCGTCGATCCTGCAGCGTCAGACCCATTCGGACGACTGAGCGCATGGTCGCGACCTCCAATCGCCGTGCGCGCAAGCGCAAACTCAAGGCCGAAATCAACGTCGTGCCCTACATCGACGTCATGCTGGTGTTGCTGATCATCTTCATGGTCACCGCGCCGTTGCTCAATGTCGGCGTGGACGTGAATTTGCCGCAGGCCGATGCCAAGTCACTGGAGCAAAGCAAACAGCAACCAGTGGTGGTGCAGGTGCACAAGGACGGCCAACTGGCGCTGACGTATGAAGGGGTGGATCGCCCGCAGAAGGTGGATCAGACCCAATTGGTCGCCAAGGTGCGTGGCTTTGTGGCGAGCAACCCGAATATCCCCGTGTACGTGGCGGGCGACCGTGATGTCAGCTATCAAACCGTGTACGAGGTCTTGTCGCTGCTGCAGCGCGACGCCAAGGTGCCGCGTGCGGGCCTGATGGGTGCACCGGCACAGACGGCCAAGCCGGGCAAGTGACGGCCCCGCGATGAAGCAAACCCGCGCCGATACCAGCATTGCCCTGATGCAGGCGATTGGCTTGCATGTGCTGCTGTTTGTGCTGCTGTTTGCCGGGCTGAAGCTGTCGCGGGATGTGCCGATGCAAGCGGCGCAAGGTGACCCGATCGAGGCCGATCTGGTGACCGTCAGCGACCTCAGCGCCGCGATGCAGCGCGCATTGCAGCGCAAGCCGGTGGAGCAGGCGCTGGCCCCCACACCGGTGACGGAGCCGCTGCCAACACCGATCGAAGAGCCGCCCACGCCCCCCAAATTGACCGAACTGCCGCCGCCGGTGCCGGATCCTGCGCCCATCGAACAGGAAAAAGTGCAGCGCGATGCGGTGACCCCAGCGACCACCAAGGTCCAGCAAGAGCAGGAAGAAAAGCGCAGGAAACCTGAGCAGGCCGAGCTGGACTCGCAAAAACAGGAATTGTCCGCACGCGACAAGTTGTTGCAGGAAATCCGCAAACAACGCGAGTTGGCCGCACGCGAGCGCACGATGGC
>DAORUL010000033.1:0-4737 GCA_035433165.1 Thermomonas sp.
CCACTGCCAAGTTCAACCAGAACTGGGGCGTCAATGCCGACGTGCGCGTCGTCAATGGCGGCGATACCCAGTGGTTCGTGGGTCCGCGCTTCAGCTGGTAAACCGGCAACCCGTTGCAACACCCGAACGCCCGGCAATGCCGGGCGTTTTTGGTTGGCTCGGCTTGGGTCTGCTCAAACGCAGACGTTCAACCGAACAAATCCTGCGGGTATTCGGCTTTCTGTTCGCGCGCCATCAATCGCGCCAGTCCTTCAGCCGGGGTCACACTGCCATGCAGGACGTCGCGCACGCCTTCGGCAATCGGCAGTTCGATGCCATGCAGGTTGGCCAGCCGCATCACTTCATCGGCGGTCTGGATCGACTCCACCACCTGCCCGATTTCGCGCACCGCATCGGCAATCGAGGAACCGCGTCCCAGCGCCAAGCCCAGCCGACGGTTGCGCGACAAATCGCCGGTGCTGGTCAGCACCAGATCCCCCAGACCGGCCAGCCCCATCAGGGTTTCCGGGCGGCCGCCCAGCGCAATATTGAGCCGCAGCATTTCGTTCAGGCCACGGGTAATCAGGCCGGCGCGGGCATTGAGCCCCAAGCCCATGCCATCGGCGACGCCGGTGGCGACCGCCAGCACGTTTTTCATCGCGCCGCCCAGTTCGGCACCGCGCATGTCGTTGCCGGTATAGGCACGAAATGCCGGGCCATGCAGCACATCGGCCACCTGCCGGCAAAACACGGCATCGTCCGAATGCACGGTCAGCGCGGTGGGCAATCCTTGCGCCACTTCCTTGGCGAACGAAGGCCCGGTGACCACCGCCAACGGCACATCGATGCCCAATACTTCGGCGGCAACTTCATGCAAAAAGCGGCCACTGCCCGGCTCGAAACCCTTGGTCGCCCAAGCCACTCCGGCTTGCGGCGGGCGCAACGGTGCCAGCGCACGCAGGGTTTCGGCAAACGCATGCGAGGGCACCACCACCAGCACCAGGGCCGCTTCGGCCAGGGCTTCGTGCAGCGAGGTGGTGGCACGCAGATTGCCGGGCAACGCAATCCCGGGCAGGTAGCGGGTGTTTTCGCCCTGCCCGTCGATAGCCGCCACGGTGGCGGCATCACGGCCCCACAGCACGGTGGGGTGGCCGTGACGGGCAATCAAGGCGGCCAGCGCGGTGCCCCACGAGCCCGCGCCAAGCACGGCAACCGCCGGTTTCTCAGATGGCGCGGTTGCAGACGGCATCATGCAGCCGAATCGCTCAGGCGTTGCCGGCAATTTCAGCGTTGGCCAATTCGCCGCCAGCTTGCTGTTCGCTGCGCTGGCGCAGGGTTTCGCCGTACAGCGCATCGAAGTTGATCGGCTGCATCGGGAACGGCGGGAAGCCGCCGGAGGTGATCAGCTGGCCGACCGCGGCACTGGCGTAGGGATACAGGATGTTCGGGCACTGGATACCCAGCATCGCGTCCAGAATATGGTCTTCCATGCCACCCAGACCAAACACGCCGCACTGCTCCACTTCAGCCAGGTAAGCGGTCTTGCCGTTGATGGTGCAGGTCAGGGTGATGCCCAGGCTGACTTCGAATGCGGTGTCGGCCAGACGCTGCACTTTCTGGTTCAACTTCATCTGCAAGTCCGGCTGGCCTTGTTCGTTGAACACCTGCGGTGCGTTCGGCGCTTCGAAGGACAGATCCTTCACATACAACTTCTCGACAGTGAAGAGCGGGCCTTGCGGCAGGGCGTCGGAGGCCGGCGCGGCGCCGTTCAGGATTTCATCGGACATGGATAACTCCAGGGAATGCGATTGACGCACAGATGCGGAAAGAAACAATGATTATCGCACCGAAGCGGGCGACAAAGACCGACGTGGGGCCAGCAGCAGCCATTCCCAAGGGTGCGGAGCTGATTCAGCGGCCCTTGACCAGCGGCAAGTCGGCCGACTGCCACGCCTGGATGCCACCCTCCAATACCGCCACCTGGGCAAAGCCCGCCTTGCGCAGGCGTTTGGCTGCCGTCGTGGCCGTCTGGCCAACCTGGCACACCAACACGACAGGCAGTGATTTGGCGGGGGCCAGCGCCTTGTTTTCGGGATCGAACTGGCTCATCTGCACGTTTTTCGCGCCGGCAATATGGCCTTTTTCGAAATCGCCAATGGCCCGCAAATCCACCACCAGCGCATTGTCGCGATTGACCAGTGCGGTCAATTGCGCCGGGCCGATGCGCCGCACACCGCTGAGCAGGGAAAGCATTTCATTGACCACGATGGCCACCGTCAGGCCCACCAAGGCCAACGACAACACGGGATTGCGGCCAGCAAAGGCGGCCAGTTCGGCAAAGGTCACGGCGGTTACCACGAATCACGGGGCGGCAATTGTACCTGCCGCCCTGCCTGCACGCGCTGGCGACTCATTCGCCCTGCCACAAATCCGGCATCCCCGAGGTCAGCCACCACGTTTTTGCGGCCTCGTCATAGTGCCAACGCTCGCGGTAGCGCACATTGCGTTCGGCCAAGGTGTTGCGATTGATCACGCCGATTTCGATATCCCGCACCACTTCCCCCCCCACAACACCGCTGCCGGCGTCGCGATAGGTGGAAATTTGCACCTGCTTGTAACGGGACAACTCCAACTCGGTGATTGGGTGCGCTTTGCGCACCTCAGGGTCGATCAGATTCAATGCACCTTCAAAATCGCCCCAGCGAATCGCCGCGGACCACGCGTATTGGGCTTCATCCAGCGCCGAGCCCTTGCTTGCCGATTTTGGACAGCCGGCCAGCAATGCCATGCAGGCAATCAACACACAGCGCAGTGCCAGTTTGAACATTGCAGACTCTCCAGCGGGGGGAAGCCCGCATCCTAGCCGGTTTATGCCACAGGTTTATGCCGCGGCCTTGCAGGTCCTGCTCTCACGCCTTGGCAATCGCGACATAACGACCCACAAAGGTCGCCGCCACGCCCCCATCCTGCAACAGGGTACTGGCCTTCAACCGGATACTCACCCGCCCCTGTTTGCGCAACTTGTCCACCAACTGCGCATGCTCGCTGGCATCATCGAACACCGCTTCCACCACGATGTCTTCGAACACCGGTTTGAGGTAGCGCACCCGCGAATCGGCCACAAAAATATCGGCATGCAGGCCGGCACTTTCCAGCTCCAGCGAAATCGAGCCCCACGCGGCAATCGTCATCAGCGATACCAGGCTGCCACCAAATGCGCAACCTTTGTCGTTGATATTGGCTGCCAGCGGCGCACGCAGGCGCAGCGTGCCGGCTTGCCAATCCAGAATCCGTGGTTGCATGCCCGCCACCGGCGGCATGCCATTGAAATGTACGGCCAGAGCATCCAGTGCGGCGGGGTTCACGTGTGCGTCCATACCGCTAGCCTGCCGCATCCTTCCTTGCTGTGCCAAGCTTGTTGTATGCCACGCCTTACCGATCAAACACTTCCGCTTCAAGACTGCACCGTATTGTCGCTGCGTCCGCGCAGACAACACGCCAGCCTGCGGGCCGCGGCAGCACGCTTGGGTGCGCGCGTGCTGGCCATTTCACCCATCGCCATCAGCGCACGGGATGATGCGCAAACACGCGATGCATTGGCCACGGCATTGACCGCCGACGTGGTGCTGTTCACCAGTCCCAATGCAGTGCGTGCCGCCACCACGCTGACATCACCGGGGACGCGCCGCCAGCAACGCTGGATTGCGGTGGGCGCAGGCACCCGGCGCGCATTGGCGCGTGCGGGCATCGACGCCATCGCCCCGGCGCGGATGGACAGCGAAGGACTGTTGGCACTCCCGGCGCTGGCGCAAGTGCAAGGCAAGCGCATCGGCCTGATCACAGGGCTTGGTGGGCGCGGCGTGTTGCAGCCGGCGCTGGCAGCACGCGGCGCGCAGGTCATCCGCGCCGATGTGTATGCACGCACCAGCGTGCCGATTCCCGAACATCGCTGGCAGTTGCTGGCCGATGTTCTGCAATCGCCGCACCACGCATGCCTGGCACTGAGCAGCGCGGAAGCCTTGCAAGCGCTGTTGGTGCAACTTCCCGCAACGCTGCTGCCGGCCCTGCATGGCATCCGCGTCATTGCCGCCAGCGAACGCCTGGCGGTCACCGCACGCGACGCGGGATTCAACAAGGTGGTGATTGCCGCCAGCCCACGGCCACGGGCATTGCTGGCGGCGATGCTCACTACAATGTCGGCATGAACCCAGCCATTTCTTCCATCGACACCATCCGCGCCTACCTCACCGGCCTGCAAGACCGCATCTGCACCGGCATTGCAGCAGCCGACGGCAGTGCCACCTTCCGCGAAGACAACTGGCAACGCGCCGAAGGTGGCGGCGGACGCACGCGCATCCTGCGTGATGGCGCGGTGTTCGAGCAGGCGGGGATTGGGTTTTCCGATGTCTCCGGCAACACCTTGCCGCCGTCGGCAAGCGTGGCGCGGCCGGAGTTGGCGGGTGCGTCGTGGCGGGCGGTGGGGGTGTCGCTGGTCTTCCATCCGCGCAATCCGTATCTGCCCACCACCCATGCCAATGTGCGCCATTTTCGTGCCATGCGCGGCGATGACACGGTGGCGTGGTGGTTTGGTGGCGGCTTTGATTTGACCCCGTTCTATCCATGCGATGAAGACGTGCTGCATTGGCACCAGACCGCACGCGCGTTATGCGAGCCATTCGGTGGCGACCAGCGCTACGACGCGCACAAACGCTGGTGCGACGAGTACTTCCTGCTCAAGCATCGCAACGAAACCCGTGG
>DAORUL010000033.1:4837-11593 GCA_035433165.1 Thermomonas sp.
GCATTGCCGATCAGGATCAACAAGATCAGATCGAACGGAGTGAACTGCCCGACCGCACGTTTGCCGGACACGCGCATCAGTACCATCACCAGGACGTAGATCACGCTGGCACGCAGCACGAAGTGCCAGCACGGTGCAGACAACTGAAACAACGCGCTCAAGATCGGCTCCTTTCGCCATTGCGCCATGAGTGTAGCGGCCCGTACTGCCCCATGATGACCAAATCCACTGCGAATCTCCCATCCTGCCCCCTGCTGGGGTAGGCTTGCCGCTCGCCACGTGCTTCGGGGAGGTTGCATGAGCTGGTCGGAACTGCAGGTGATGGTGGTGGAAGACCACGGCTTTCAGCGCCGCATCGCCTTGCGCCTGCTCAACGAGTTGGGGATAGAACGCACGCTGGAGGGTGCCGATGGCCTGCATGCACTGGAGGTGCTGCGCCAGCAAAGCGCCCCCTCCGATGTGGTGCTGGTGGACTTGGACATGCCCGGCATGGATGGCGTCGAATGCATCGGGCTGATTGCACATGAGCGCCTTGCGCGCTCGGTAGCGGTGGTGAGTGCACTGGACCCTGCCCTCCTGCATACCGTGCAAAGCATGGCGCGCGCCTATGGACTGCGGGTGCTGGGCAGCGTGGAAAAGCCGCTGACCCGCGAAAAACTGGAAGTGTTATTGGCGCGGTTTGGCGACCATGTCGGCGAAGCCAAGGACGAAGGCAAAGCCGATTTCGACGTGCCGGATTTGGTAACTGCATTGCAGCAGGGCCAAATCGTGCCGTGGTTCCAACCGCAAGTGGAGTTCGGCAATGGCAAGGTGGTGGGCGTCGAAGCCCTGGCACGCTGGGAACGGCCGGATGGCAGCGTGGTCGGCCCGGTGCTGTTTGTACCGGTACTGGAACGTGAGGGCTATGCCAACCTGCTCACCGACTGCATGCTGGAACAGGGCTGCCAATGGCTACAGCGTTGGCATCAAAGCGGCATGCGCTTGAAGTTGTCGGTCAATGTGTCGCCGTTGGCGCTGGCAGACTCGACGGCGGCCGATCGCTATCAGGCAATTGTCGAAAATTACGGCATCCTGCCCGAGGACGTGGTGCTCGAGATCACCGAAAGCTCCGTCATGTCGGATGCCGCTCGCGGGCTAGGCTTGTTGGCACGACTGCGGCTGAAGGGGTTTGGACTGTCGATTGATGATTTCGGCACTGGCTACTCCTCCCTGGCGCAATTGGCGCAGGTGCCGTTCACCGAGCTGAAAATCGACAAGGAATTCGTGTTCGCCTCGCATGCACAACCGCGCAAACGGGCAATGGTTGAAGCCAGCCTGGATTTGGCGCGCAAATTGAATTTGGTCACCGTGGCCGAAGGCGTGGAAACCATTGAGGACTGGCAGATGCTGGCCGAGCTGGGTTGCGATATCGCCCAGGGTTGGCTGATTGGCAGGCCCGTGCCCGGCAGTGAACTGCAGGCGGCGGTGGCACGCTGGCGGCGTCCTGGCAACTAACGCCTGATGTTGCTTGATCCTTCCAGGGCCGGGATCCGCCACCAGTTGTTGGGTTTGTTCGGGCTGTTTTTGATTACCGGCGCATTGGTGCTGCTGCTGGATCAATCCGGCCAATACTTCATGCAGCGCTCGATGACGGCGATGCAGGACGATGTGCTGACCGGCATGCATCGCATCCGCAAGCTCTCCAATGCCTACGAACAAGGCCTGATCGACACCACCTTTCGCACCCGCAATTACCTGATCAACTGGGAACAGGCGGAGTATGCGATCAATCAGGCCAAGACCAATTCCGAAACCCAATGGCAGGCACTGCAAGCCATGCCCCTGGACAGCGAAGCGGCGGCTTTGCTGACGCAGGCGCAACTGGAGCGACCACAGGCCGATGCCGCCTTCGATAAATTGCAAACCATCTTGCACCAGCGCGATATCCTGGCGCTGGGCCAATTTGCCGATCGTGATTTGTTTCCTGCTGCCGACCCACTGGTGCAACGGCTGGAGCGTCTCGACAGCCTGGTGCAAGCACGCGCTACCGCGCTGGTCGCCGCCGAGCAAGCCCGTGCGCAATGGTTGGGGCGGGTGCGGGTGGGGCTGTCGTTGCTATGTCTTGGCTTGGTCGCGGTGTTGGGCCGGCGCATTTTGCGCAACGGGTATCGCGGTGTGGAAAGCCTGACTGAACTGGCGCGCGCGATGACCCTGAATGACTACACCACGCAACCTCGCTACATGCCGCGCGGCGAGCTGGGTGAAGTGATGGACAGTTTCCTGGGCATGCGCAACCACGTGCGCAGGATCGAAGCCCAGCTCATCGACCAGTTGGGCAATACCGAACGTGTGCGGGTTGCGCTGGAACGTCGCGAGCAATTCCAGCGCCTGCTGCTGGAAGCTGCGCCCACTGCAATTTTCGCGGTCGATGAAGAGGGTGTGTTTTCGCAGATCAACCCATTTGCGGAACGCCTGCTGGGCTGGCCGGCTGGCAGTTTGCTTGGCCGCGAAACACTGGATGTGGTGCTCGACCCGGAAGCACTGGGCGCGCTGGCGCGCTCACTCAGTGAAGCCTATGGCAAGACGATTCCAGCCGATTGGACTGCGCTGCACGAGCTGGCCCGACACCGCGAACCGCCGCGCGAATTTGCACTGCGCCACCAACGCGGTCGTACCTTGCCGGTATTGTTGGCACTCTCGGCAATGCGCGACGAAACCGGCACCATGGTGGGCTTGCTGGCCGTGGCCACCGACCTGACCATGCAAAAACGTCTGGAGCGCGCCCTGCGTGATAGCGAGATGCGTGCCCGCGATGCCAATCACGCCAAGAGTGTCTTCCTGGCGGCGATGAGCCATGAAATCCGCACCCCGATGATCGGGATTACCGGCATGATCGAAGTGCTTGGCCATACCCATCTGGATGCCGAACAGCGGCGCTCGCTCAGCGTCATATCGAGTTCTGCCGAATCGCTGCTGCGCATCATTGGCGACATTCTGGATTTTTCCAAAATCGAAGCCGGCAAGATGGAGCTGGAACCGTTGCCGACTTCGCTGCCGGATTTACTCAACAGCGTGGCCGCCAACTACTCAGGCACGGCCTCCAGCAAGGGCTTGCTCCTGCTGTGCGAGATCGACCCCAATATCGCACCTGCGCACTACGCTGATCCGGTGCGACTGCGTCAGGTGCTCAGTAATTTTTTGTCCAACGCACTCAAGTTCACCGAGCGCGGCCGGATTACCATTGCCGCAGAATGCGCAGGGCATGAACCCAAAGCGGGTGCAATGGGCAGTGATGCCATCGTGTTCCGTGTGACCGACACCGGCATCGGCATCAGCCAACAGGCCCAGGCCCGGCTGTTCCAGCCATTCGCACAGGCCGAAGCCGATACCACACGCCGCTTTGGTGGCACTGGCCTGGGCCTTGCGATTTGCCGCCGCATTGCTGAATTGATGGGCGGCACCATTGCAATGGAGTCGGCCCCCGGCAAGGGCACCAGCATGCGTCTGCAGGTCAGTTTGCAGCGCGCGCCCGCCGACGAATTGCCGAACGTAATACTGCCCGGCAAGCAAGTGACCGGCTTTGCGCCGCGCAAACTTCCCAGTGTCTCCATTGCCGAGCAGGAGCGCAGTCTGGTTTTGCTGGTGGATGACCACGCCACCAATCGGCAAGTCATCCAGCGCCAATTGGCCTTGGCCGGGTATGCCTCGGAGGTGGCCGAGGACGGCATTCAAGGCTTGGATGCCTGGCGGACTGGCCGCTATGCCTTGGTGTTGTCGGATGTACACATGCCACACATGGATGGCTATCAAATGGCGCGCCAGATCCGCAGCGAGGAATCCCGACGCGGGTTGCCCCGCACGCCGGTGATTGCGCTCACCGCCTCGGCCCTGAAAGGTGAGGCCGAGCGCTGCCTGGAGGCCGGCATGGACGACTATCTGGCCAAACCGGTGGGCATCGCCACGCTGGGCGCCTGTTTGCAACGCTGGCTACCGCATACGCAAGGCGACTGCAGCGCCAGCCACGCCGAAAGTCTGCGCATCCAAGCCGAAAACAACGCGCAAGTCTCCACTGCAGCCAGCACCGCAGACACGACTATCCTGGACCGCAGCATATTGACGGAACTGACCGGTGCCGACCCCGAAGAAGCCAGCGCGCTGCTGACCGACTTCCTGACCAGCACCGATGCCGACCTGGCCGAACTCGACCGTCTGCACACTGCCAACAATTTGCCTGAACTGACCCGGCAGGCCCACAAAATCAAAGGCGCCTCGCGCTTGGTAGGCGCACATGCGCTGGGCGAAGCCGCCGCCAGCTTGGAGGCTGCCGGGCGCAGCGGGCACTGGGATGGAGTCCCCGCCCTGATCCTGGGTTTGCATGACGCGGTGGCTGTCTTGCAGGCACAGGTGACAGGCTCTGCATCGACATGACATTGGGGCTGCGCAAATCGGCGCACCGATGTACGCTGCAAGCCCCAGTCACAGGAACGTCACATGCGCGACTTGATCCTGCTCCGCCATGCCCATGCCGAACCTCCCGCGCCAGGGCAGGATGATGCGCAACGCCCGCTGTCCGCCGTAGGCCACAGCGAAGCCACTGCTGCCGGACAATGGCTGCGTGAACATGCGCTGTTACCTACCCGCGTACTGTGCTCACCGGCCGCACGCGCAAGCCAAACCCTGAGCGCCTTGGGCGCGCTGGGCTGCGATGACGTCCGCGAAGAGCCCAGTATCTACGAAGCCGATCCGGGTACCTTGGCGGCGCTGGCCGATGCGCACCGGGATGCCGAGCGGCTGATGATCGTCGGCCATAATCCCGGGCTGGAACAGTTGGCCGCCCTGCTGCACAGCGGGCAAACCGGCGACTACCGCGGAATGCCTCCCTCAGGCGTTGCGGTCCTCGAGTTTCCTGCCGATGCCGCGGTCGAGCCCGGAGCCGCGCGCCTGTCGCAGTTCTGGTGGCCGTGAACCGATGCCTGAGCACCTCCTCGGTCGATGCCTGACCGGGCTGCTGGCGCTGCTGCTTGCCAGTTGCGCCAGCCTGTCGCCACAACAACGCAGCCACGCCGAACACATCGCGCAAGCGGCCCGCAGCACGCAGGTGGACTGCACCCGCAGCGACGCTTGCGCGCTGGCCTCGCCGGTATTGCAGTTGGCGCAGGCCACGCTTGCTGCATCCACACCCCAAGCACCGCAGCATCGCGCACTGATTCTTGATGACGCACCCAATTCCCTGCTGCTGCGTGTGCACCTGATCCGCAGTGCGCAGCACAGCATTGACTTGCAAACCTACATCTTCGACGAAGATGACGCCGCACAGCTGATCCTGGATGAATTGCAGGCGGCCGCATTTCGCGGGGTGAAGGTGCGCGTGCTGGTCGATCAACTGGCAGCGCTGCGCAAGGTTCAGACCTTCGCCGCACTGGCGTCACTGCACGCCAATCTGGAGTTGCGGGTGTACAACCCGGTGCTCGATCGCGCCCGGCTGTCGCTGCCGATGTATGCCGTGGCAGCGGCCTGCTGCTGGCGCCAACTCAATCAACGCATGCACAACAAGCTATTGGTGGTGGATGACCAGGTGGGCATCACCGGTGGCCGCAACTACCAAAACGATTATTACGACTGGGGCGAGGACTACAACTTCCGCGACCGCGACATCATGGTGGTCGGCCCGGTAGTGCGTGACATGGCCACCAATTTCGATGCCTTCTGGCAGTCGCCACGCAGCGTGGCAGTGGCACACCTGGGCGACGTTGCCCGCTACTTGCAACAACATGGCCCGCCACCCGCACCGCACCACCCGTTCCACAACCCGAAGCGGGTGCGCGCACTTTTGGCAAACGTGGATGATGGCGATGTGGTGCAAGCACGCTTCGTGGCCCCGGCCATGCCGGTGCAACACGTCAGCTTCGTCGCTGATCTGCCGGTGAAGCATCGCAAGGATTTGCTGCAAGCCAATGCCGATACCCCGGCCGGGTTCGCCAGTCAGAACCTGATGCAACTGATTGCAGACGCGCAACACGACGTGCTGCTGCAAACCCCGTATCTGGTGTTATCCAAACCCGCGCAACACCTGTTTCGCAGCCTGCATCGGCAAGCCTCGCCTCCGCGCGTGCAGATTTCCACCAATAGTTTGGCCGCCACCGACGCCTTCCTGGCGTATGCCGTGTCGTACAAATACAAACGCCGCTACCTGCGCGACTTCGGGTTTCAAATCCACGAGTTCAAACCATTCCCGGCGGATGCGCCGTTCGAATTGGGACAAACCGGTGCCGACCTGCAGTTGCAGGATGAGCCAGCGCAGGCCATGGATGCCAATGCCACCGAGGATGCGCAAGCACCCGCTGACCCTGGCAACAGCACTCTGCGCGAACGCCGCCTGGCCAAGCGCGGCCTGCGCAGTGATCCGGTCAGCGAGGCCGGGCGGCGCTCGCCATTCTCTTCCTCGGGTGGGCTACCCGTGCGGCTCAAGCGCGCCGGCCTGCGCATGGGCTTGCATGCCAAATCGATGGTGATTGATGACCGCATCGGCGTGGTTGGCACGCATAATTTCGACCCCCGTGGCGACACTTGGAACACCGAAAATGCAGTGGTCATCGATGACCCGCACTTCGCCCAGGCACTGGCCGCCAGTATCCAGCGCGACATGCAGCCGGCCAATGCGTGGACGATTGGCCGCCGCGATTCCTCGCCGATCCTGCCGGGTGTGGAACACACCTTGGCGCGCATTTCCGAGCGCATGCCGATCTTCGACCTGTGGCCGATCAAATACGCCACCAG
>DAORUL010000033.1:11693-13960 GCA_035433165.1 Thermomonas sp.
CTGCGAGTCTTCATTCCGCGCCGTGGACACTGTTATGCCCCTTAGCCTGAATTTCGAGCTCAACGACCAGGATCTTGCCCGATTCCAGGAGGCCGCAGAGCGCTCCCGCAAGGCGGTCGAAGGCAAGTCAGCGGACGAGGTCATCGACGCCGCCGTGGCCATGCTGGCCGGTGCGCAACAATCGGAAGTGCCTGATTTCATTCGTCAGCGCCTGCTGCGGCTGGACGACATGATCGCGATGGTGCGCGATCAGGCGTGGGCGCTGGACGAAGCCGACCGTCAGCGCGTGCTCGGCGCACTGGCCTATTTCGCCGATCCCAACGACATCATCCCCGACAACGTGGCGGTGCTGGGCTTCCTCGACGATGCGGTGATGATCGAATTGTCGGTGCGCGAGCTGAGCCACGAACTGGATGCCTACGACGATTTTTGCGATTACCGTGCGCGCGAAGCCAAGCATCGCGGCGTGGATCCCGCCAGCCTGGGGCGTACCGATTGGCTGGATGGCCGGCGCGAAGAATTGGTGGAACGCATGCACGTGCGCCGCGAGCGTGAGCCCGGCTTTGGCTATGGCCGCAGCAGCGGCTACGGCGGCCGCGCCAATGATTCCTATATCCGCAGCTGGCGTCCAAGCTCGTTCCGGCTTGGCTGAGCCAAGCCTTGTCCACTGCCCCCCACGCATGGCCTGAAGGCGTCACCCTCGACCTCCTCAACGCCCGCAACCGCGGCACGTTGATGGAGGCATTGGGGATCGAGTTCATCGAATTGGGCGATGGCTTCATGCGTGCGCGCATGCCGGTGGATGCACGCACCCATCAACCCTATGGCCTGTTGCACGGTGGCGCATCGGTGGCCTTGGCAGAAACCCTGGGCAGCAGCGCAGGCATGCTGATGGCCGGCGGCAATGCGGTGGTGGGTCTGGAAATCAACGCCAACCACCTGCGCGCGGTGCGCCATGGCGAGGTGATTGGCACTGCACGCCCCATCCATATTGGCCGCAGCACCCAGGTCTGGGCGATCGAGATCGCGGATCAGGACGGCAAGCCGGTATGCATCAGCCGGATTACCTTGGCGGTCTTGCCGCAACCGCCTGCCTCTGGCGGATAATGCCGCCCGTGGTTTCCGTCGCAGCTTCGGATGTCTCCCCCCGCATGACCACCCGTCCCCCCACCGACGCCCGCCCGTGGCGTGCGCTGCGCTATGTCTGGCGCACACCACTGCTGCTGTGGCACGCCTTGATCGGTCTGCCGCTGGTCATGCTGCTGATCGCGCTGGGCCGCGGCGGGCCGCTGTCACATGCGGCGGTACGCTGGTTCGCACGCAACTTGCTGTGGATCTTCGGCATGCGCCTGCAACGGGTAGGCACACCACTGGCCGGTGGCACCTTGTTCGTGGCCAACCATGTCAGCTGGATCGACATCATGCTGCTGGATTCGCAACACATGATGGGCTTTATCGCCAAATCCGAAATCCGCGCATGGCCGCTGCTCGGCTGGGTGGTGGCGCAGGCGGAAACCATCTTCCTGCAACGTGGCAACGGCGATTCGCTGGGATTGGTGATGACCGAAATGGCCCAGCGCCTGCGTGATGGCCGTGCGGTGGCGGTGTTTCCCGAAGGCGGCACCCGTGACGGCCAAGCCTTGGGGCCGTTCCACGCGCGCATTTTTACCGCTGCAGTGGAGGCTGCTGCACCGGTGCAACCGGTGGCGCTGTGTTACGGCCCGCAGTGCAATGCACAAGCCGTGATTGCCTTCGCGCCGCGCGAGCATTTCGTCGGCAATCTGTTGCGGCTGCTGGGTGAACCGGTGCGTCAGGTACGGGTGTGCTTTCTGACGCCGATTCAACCCGACGCACACAGCGGCCGACGCGGGATTGCGCAGACTGCGCGCAGCCAGATCGAGCAGGCGATGGCGCAAGCCTGAGCATCACGTGAGCCTGACTGCCTCGCCCTTTCTGGCACCTGGTTGGCTGCGTAATCGGCACGCGCAATCACTGCTGGCCTCCAGCCCCATGCGCGGTGCGCGCGGCCGCATGCGTCTGCAGCAGGCCGCCGCCACCCATCAACCGAGGGTGTTGGATGTAGGTGACGGCGTGCGCCTGCACGGCATTGCCAGCCTGCCTGCCACACAACCGCCGCGGGCGATGGCGCTGTTGCTGCATGGCTGGGAAGGCAGTGCCGAGTCCAGCTATATGCGCTTGACCGCCGCCCAATTGCTGCACGCGGGGTTGGCCGTATTCCGGCTGAATTTCCGCGATCACGGTAACAG
>DAORUL010000033.1:14060-16221 GCA_035433165.1 Thermomonas sp.
GGGCCTGCATTCTATCTGCGCTATTTCGAACGCAAATGGCGGCAATCACTGGCCCGCAAACGCGCGCTGTTTCCGCATGCCCACACCTTCGGCAACGACGTATTGCAGCTGCCGATGCGCGCGTTGACCGCGTGGATGGTGCACAACAACACCGACTTTGCCGATTTGGAGGCTTATTTCAACGGCTATTGCATCGCCGGGGATCGCTTGCAGGCATTGCAACTGCCGGTCCATGTGCTGATGGCCGAAGATGATCCGGTGATTCCGCTGGCACAGTTTCATCGCATCGCGACCTTTCCCATGGTCAGCGTGGAACTGGCCCGCCACGGCGGCCATTGCGGGTTCATCGAAGGCGCATCACTGGATGGTTACGCCGAACGCTGGGTGGCAGACAAGCTCACCGGGGCGTCAGCGGCATAGAATCACCGCAGTCACGCAGCGGAGGCCGCCATGCATATCCACAGCAACAGCTTCGATCATCGCCAAGCGCTTGCCGCCCGCTTCGCGCTGGGTGCCGAGCACGGCAGCAGTTTTGGTGGCAACCACAACCCGCATCTGGCATGGGGCGACGTGCCAGCGGGCACGCAATCATTTGCCTTGCTCTGCATCGACACCGATGCGCCCACCGATGGCGGCTTGGTGGCCGATAGCGCCACACCCATTCCAGTGGCGCATCCACGCGGGGATTTTGTGCACTGGGTGGTGGCGAATATTCCTGCCGGGGTGCGCGAGATTAGCGAAGGCAGTTGCAGCAACGGGCTAACTGCCAAAGGCAAACCACAGGGGCACGATGGCGGCGGCGTGAGTGGCTTGAACGACTACACCGGCTGGTTTGCCGGCGATGCCGCGATGGGCGGCCGGTATTTCGGCTTTGATGGCCCCTACCCGCCACCGCACGATCTGCGCACGCATCGCTATTTCTTCCGCATCTTTGCGCTGGATGTGGCCGCGCTGGCATTGCCGGCCGCGTTTACCGCCGGCGATGTGTTGCGTGCCATGCGTGGGCATGTCTTGGACGAGGCGGCGATCTACGCCACGTACAGCCTCAATCATCCGACCTGAGCACCGGCATGTCGCGCGCAGGGCGCGCTCCCACACACAACCCTCCCTGCAGGAGCGGCCCCTGGCCGTGCCCTGAGCGCCGGCATTCGCGCACAGGGCACGCTTGCGCTTTAGTGTCACATCACAAGATATAGCGGCTCAAATCCGGGTCCTGCGCCAGCTCGCCGAGTTGCGCATCCACATAGGCGCGGTCGATGTGGACGTTGCCACCCTTGTCTGGCGCATCAAAACTCAGCGATTCCAGCAAGCGCTCCAGCACGGTGTGCAAGCGCCGCGCACCGATGTTTTCCTGGCGTTCGTTGACGTGTGCGGCGATTTCTGCCAAACGCTCCACCGCTTCCGGCGCGAACACAAGGCTGACGCCTTCGGTGTGCATCAACTCCACGTATTGCTTGGTCAGCGCGGCCTTGGGCTCGGTCAGGATGCGCACAAAGTCATCTTTACCCAGTGCGCCCAATTCCACCCGAATCGGGAAGCGGCCCTGCATCTCGGGGATCAAATCCGACGGCTTGGCCAAATGAAACGCACCACTGGCAATAAACAAAATATGGTCGGTGTTCACCGCGCCGTACTTGGTGCTCACGGTGCTGCCTTCCACCAGTGGCAGCAGGTCGCGCTGCACGCCTTCGCGTGAGACATCGGCACCCATACCTTCGCTGCGCTTGGCCACTTTGTCGATCTCGTCGATGAACACGATGCCGTGCTGTTCGCAGGCTTCGATCGCCTGTTCGCGCACATCGTCTTCATTGATCAATTTGCCGGCTTCTTCCTCGATCAACATCGGCCGTGCGGCTTTGATGGTCAGGGCTTTTTTGTGGGTCTTGCTGCCCGACACCTGCGAAAACATTTGCCGCAATTGCTGGCCCATGTCCTCCATTCCCGGCGGGGTCATGATGTCCACGCCGATGTTCATCGCGATGTCAAATTCCACTTCACGCTCGTCCAGCTCGCCGGCGCGCAATTGCTTGCGCAGTTTCTGGCGGGTGGCCGATTCCTGCGAAGACGGCTCTGCACCAATATCCACCGTGGTGGTGTTGGCGGCATTGAAGCCAAAGCCCGGCGCGGTTTCGCGCTTGGGCAGCAGGGCGTCAAGGATGCG
>DAORUL010000034.1:0-9274 GCA_035433165.1 Thermomonas sp.
ATGCGCTTGCGCGCCACGTCCACTTCCAGGACTTTGACCTTGACGATGTCGCCGGCCTTGACCACCTCGCGCGGGTCTTTCACATAGGTGTCGGACAGCGCCGAGATATGCACCAAGCCATCTTGATGCACGCCGATATCGACGAACGCACCAAACGCGGCGACGTTGCTGACCACGCCTTCCAGCACCATGCCGGGGCGCAGGTCCTTGATGTCTTCCACGCCGTCGGCAAACTGCGCGGCCTTGAACTCGGGGCGCGGGTCGCGACCAGGTTTTTCCAGTTCTTTCAGGATGTCGCGCACGGTGGGTTCACCGAAGGTTGCATCGGTAAATTGCGCAGGCTTGAGTGCACGCAAAAAGCTGGCATCACCGATGATTTGCTTCACCGATTTGCCGCCGGCGGCCAGGATGCGCTCCACCACCGGGTAGGCTTCCGGGTGCACGGAAGAAGCATCCAACGGCTGTTCGCCCTCCATGATGCGCAAAAAGCCTGCGCACTGTTCGAAGGTTTTATCGCCCAGGCGCGGTACCTTCAGCAATGCCTTGCGTGATTTGAATGCGCCATGCGCATCGCGGTGCGCCACGATGTTTTCTGCCACCGTCGCCGAAAGCCCGGACACCCGCGTCAACAGTGCGCTGGAGGCGGTATTCACGTCCACACCCACGGCGTTCACGCAGTCTTCGACCTTGGCATCCAGTGCACGCGCCAGCCGGTATTGATCCACATCGTGCTGATACTGGCCCACGCCAATGGCCTTGGGTTCGATCTTCACCAATTCCGCCAATGGGTCTTGCAAGCGGCGTGCAATCGAGACCGCACCACGGATCGACACATCCAGATCGGGGAACTCCCTGGCTGCCAATTCCGAAGCCGAATACACCGACGCACCGGCCTCACTGACCACGATTTTCTGCGCCTTCAATTCGGGCACCAGCTTGAGCAGATCACCGGCCAACTTGTCGGTTTCGCGTGATGCGGTGCCGTTGCCAATCGCGATCAGCTGCACGTTGTGTGCACTGCACAGCTTGCGCAGTGATGCCAACGATTGATCCCATTGCCGGCGTGGCTCGTGCGGGTAGATGGTGTCGGTGGCCACCAGTTTGCCGGTGGCATCCACCACCGCAACCTTCACTCCGGTACGCAGGCCAGGATCCAGCCCCAGCACCGCTTTCGGGCCAGCGGGTGCGGCCAGCAGCAGGTCTTTCAGGTTGTCGCCAAATACCGCAATCGCTTCGCCTTCGGCTTTTTCACGGGCCTGATTGAACAAGTCCAGCAGCAAATGCATGTGGATTCTGGCGCGCCATGCCAACCGCACTGCATTGCGCAACCAAACATCCGCAGCGCGGCCACGCACATCAATGCCGGCATGCAAGGCAATCCGGCCTTCGGCATACAGATGGCCGGCTTCGGCATCGTTGCCGGGGTCAAGGTCAAGCTGCAAAAACTCTTCACGGCGGCCACGCAACAGTGCCAACAAACGGTGCGAGGGAATCTTTGCCAAGGATTCAGCGTGGTCGAAATAATCGCGGAATTTTTCACCCGCCAACTCTTTGCCTGCCACCATCTTGGCGCGAATCAACCCTTCGCGTGACAGCCAGTCGCGCAGCTCACCCAGTAGCGCCGCATCTTCACCCCAACGTTCAATCAGGATGGCGCGTGCGCCTTCCAGCGCGGCCTTGGCATCATTCACGCCTTTTTCGGCATCCACGAAACTGGCGGCAAATTCTTCCGGCACCTGGGTTGGGTCCTGGATCAAGCCGTCGGCCAGCGGCTCCAGTCCGGCTTCGCGGGCGATCTGGGCGCGGGTGCGGCGCTTTTGTTTGTAGGGCAGGTACAGATCTTCCAGCCGCGATTTGCTGTCGGCAGCCAGGATTTCGGCGCGCAACGCGTCGCTGAGCTTGCCTTGGTCTTCAATGCTGGCAAGGATGCTTGCGCGGCGGTCTTCCATCTCGCGCAGATAGGTCAGCCTTGTTTCCAGATTGCGCAGTTGGGTGTCATCCAGCCCGCCGGTCACTTCCTTGCGGTAGCGGGCGATGAAGGGCACGGTGGCACCTTCGTCCAGCAGCCCCACCGCGGCCAGCACCTGCGCAGGTTGCGCGCTGATTTCAGAGGCAATGGTGGCGGCAATTTTGCGGGCGGTGGCGGGGGAAAGCTCGGTCATGCGAAGGACAAACCAAAGGCGAACGGAACCGGCATTTTCGCCCTGTTCCGGCCGGCGCGTAAGCTTGACAGGCTGGCGTTTGCATGCAAACGCAACGTGCGTTATTCGCAGGAGCGGGGCATGGCTGCGGATGTCCTGCCACAACAAAGCCTGTCGTGCGCAGGGCGTGCTCCTGCGGGGTATGCGACGCGCGCAGGGCGCGCTCCCACGGGGCGTGCTCCTGCCGGGGCATCTGCCAGGTTACAAAAACCGGTCGAGCAGCTTCTTGCTGTTGCGATCCAGGGCAGCCAGGTCCTGGATCAAATAATGCACGCCGTGGCTATCGGCAATCAGCAGGGTAGTGGCGCTGATGCGGCGGATATCGTCTTCGGCTTTCAGGGTGAAAGTGGTCTCACCGCGATTGGTGGCAATTGTCCATTGGCTGGGCGTTACAAAGCTCGACACGCTGACGATGCGTTCGATTACCGGCATGAATTCGCGCTGTGCAAGTTCCGCCTCGATGACTGCCTTGCGCGGGGCATCCAGTGCAGACAGACGCGGGATCCATGCCAATTCATGGCCGTCATGCCCCACCAGCGAAATACCTTCATCGGGTGCGGCAATCGGGAATGCGCGCACCGGTACTACGCCGCTATGCGCGCTGCCATCGCTCAGGGTTAGTTGCAGTTGGCCAAAGGCATCTTCGGCCAAAGTGAAATCAAGATCACTCACGGTTGATCCCTCCCAGCGTGAGTTCCGCCAGTTGATCTTCCTGATCCACATTGCGCAACTGCGCTTGATACAGCCGCCAATAGGCACCTTGCTGGGCCATGAGATCATCATGCGGCCCGACTTCGACAATGCGTCCGCGATCCATCACCACCAGGCGGTCGGCCTTGCGCAGGGTGGATAGGCGGTGCGCAATGGCAATGGTGGTACGGCCCTTGACGAGGTTGTCGAGGGCACGTTGAATTTCTTTTTCGGTCTCGGTATCCACCGCCGAGGTGGCTTCGTCCATGATCAGGAAACGCGGATCAATCAACAATGCGCGCGCGATCGAAATGCGTTGCCGTTCGCCCCCCGATAGCCCTTGCCCGCGTTCGCCTACCAGCGAATCGTAGCCATGCGGAAGGCGCAGGATGAACTCATGCGCGTGCGCGGCGCGGGCAGCAGCCACGATCTCATCACGGCTGGCATCGGGTTTGCCGTAGGCGATGTTTTCGGCAATGGTGCCGAAGAACAGGAAGGGCTCTTGCAGCACCAGGCCGATATGGCGGCGGAAGTCCGCAATCGCCAGCGAACGAATATCCACCCCGTCCACCAGCACCGCGCCCTCCGTCACGTCATAAAAGCGGCATATCAAATTCACCAACGTGCTTTTGCCGGAGCCGCTATGACCAACCAGGCCAATCATTTCGCCGGGTTGGATATGCAGATTCAAGCCACGAATCACGCCGCGATTGCCATAACGGAAGCCCACATCGCGCAAGGTGATCGCGCCGTGTACAGCAGGCAGTGCCACCGGATTGGCCGATTCCGGCACGCTGGAGACGTGATCGAGGATGTCGAAAATGCGCTTGGCACCGGCAGCAGCCTTCTGCGTGGCTGAAACAATTCGGCTCATCGAATCCAGGCGTGTATAGAAACGCCCGATATAGGCCAAAAATGCGGTGAGCACACCCACCGTGATTTGATGCTTGGAAACCTGCCAAATGCCGAATGCCCATACCACGATCAAACCAAGCTCGGTGAGCAGGGTGACAGTCGGGGTAAACAACGACCATACCTTGTTGAGTTTGTCGTTGACCGCCAGATAGTGACGATTGGCTGCACGGAAGCGCTGAACTTCACGGCCCTCCTGGGCAAATGCCTTGACCACGCGAATCCCGGGGATGGTGTCGGCCAGCGCGCTACTCAGTTCAGACCATGCACGGTCGATTTTTTCAAAGCCGTTGCGCAATTTGTCGCGCACCAACTGGATCATCCAGGCGATCAATGGCAATGGCAGCAAGGTCACCAGCGCCAGCTTGGCGTTGATCGAAAACAGGATGCCTGAAATCATCGCCAGCATCAGCACATCGGTGGCGAAGTCGAGCAGGTTCAGCGACAGGTACAGACAGATGCGGTCGGATTCCGAACCAATCCGCGCCATCAAATCGCCAGTGCGTTTGGCGCCGAAATATTCCAGCGACAACTTCAACAAATGCTCATAGGTGACGGTACGCAGATCACAGCCAATGCGCTCGGACACCAGCGCCAGGATATAGGTCCGCGCCCAACCCAGAAACCATGCCACCAGTGCCGACCCCAAAATGCCCGCCAGCAGCAGCAGGACAAACTGATGATCAATGTCGCTGCCGTTTTGAAACGGGATCAGCACCTTGTCCATCAACGGCATGGTGAGATACGGCGGCACCAAGGTGGCGCCGGTGGAAGCCAAGGTCAGCAAGAAGCCCGCCAGTAGTGGCCATTTGTAAGGTCGTGCAAACCGCCAGAGCCGCAGCAGTGTCCAAGTGGACGGCGGCGTGTGCAGCTCGCGTACGCAGGTGGGGCATTCGTCCTCGCCGTCTGGCAATGGGGCTTTGCAAATCGGACACAGGGTGTCATCGTCATCCACCGGCTGCGCGCCCTGCAGGCTGTCCAGTTGGCGCTCGAACAAGCCGAGCAAGCGCAGCGCGGCGACGTTCTGGTTCAGGGTGAAGCGGCAATGCAGTAGCCGGGCATTGGCATCCAACAACTCAATCAGGCCGACACCGGCATGATCGCCATGCCGCAGTTGCAAACCGGGGGTGAGTGGCCACGCTTGCCAGCCCTGCGCATGCGGCATGTGCGCCAGCAAGCGTTGATCGGTCAATACCACCACGCCATCGGCAAAGTGCAGGTCTTCATCCAAATCCATCGTGAAGGCACTTAGTACGGACTCATCCGGCTGCAACTGTTGAACAAGCTGATGCAGCCACTGCTCCGTCAGCCCGTGGCGCTGGCCACCAAGTCTGTCGATGGCTGCGCGGGAAATGGGGAGAGACGTGGCTACGGCTGACATAAAGGATCTTTAAATTATCCGTAACATGACGGAAAAGCGTGGCTGGGGTAGGCTGAATGCGTACCCGGAAGCATGGCAGTATAACGAGGCCACGCGGGTGTATCGGTGGATAGCACCACACACCCTTCGCAGCATCGCGCAGGCTGCTTGTTTGAATTTTCGATGATGACTTATGAAGCACAATGAGATCACGTTTCAGCGGGTCACCTACTTGCGCGGCCCCAATCTGTGGACGTATCGCCCGGTGCTGGAAGCCTGGGTGGATATTGGTGATCTGGAAGACTATCCATCCGACAAGCTGGATGGGTTTGCCGACCGCCTGATTGCTTGGCTGCCCGGTCTGCACGAACACCGCTGCAGTGTGGGCACCGCCGGTGGCTTTGTGCAGCGCCTGCAAGCGGGTACTTGGCCTGCGCATATCCTCGAACACGTCACCATCGAGTTGCAGAATTTGGTGGGCATGCAAACCGGGTTTGGCAAAGCGCGCGAAGCCGGGCCGCGTGGCATCTACAAAGTGGCGATCCGGGTGCGTGAAGAGACCGTGGGCCGCGCTGCACTGGCGCTTGCCCGTGATGTGCTGATGGCCGCCATCAATGACACCCCGTTTGATCTTGGCGAGCGCCTGCAACCGCTGCGCGAGTTGGCCGATCGTCGCTTGCTGGGGCCCAGTACCGCCGCGATTGTGGAGGCCGCCACCGACCGCGGCATTCCGCATCTTGGGCTGACCGAAGGCAATCTGGTGCAATTGGGCTATGGCACCCGCCAGCGCCGCATCTGGACGGCTGAAACCGAGCACACCAGCGCGATTGCCGAAAGCATTTCCCGCGACAAGGACTTGACCAAAACCCTGCTCGCAAGCTGCGGCGTGCCAGTTCCGGAAGGGCGCGTGGTGCGGAGTGCCGCCGATGCGTGGGAGGCCGCCGAGGACATCGGTCTGCCGGTGGTGGTTAAACCTACCGATGCCAATCACGGACGCGGTGTGTTTGCGGATCTGAAAACCCGCGCCGAAATCGAAGTCGCTTATGCCGGTGCGCTGGAAGAAGGCAGCGAGGTGATGGTGGAGCGCTTCATCCAGGGCGTTGAACACCGCATGTTGGTGATTGGTGGCAAGTTGGTGGCGGCCAACAAAGGCTTCACGGCGGAAGTGGTTGGCGATGGCCAGAACAACATTCGTGAATTGATCGATTTGCAGATCAACAGCGATCCACGGCGTGGTGAGGAAGAACACTTTCCGCTGGAAACCTTGCTGCTCGACCGCGAGCCGATTGCCCTGCACGAGTTGCAACGGCAAGGCTTCACGCCAGAGTCGGTGCCACCGGCCGGCCAGACCGTGCTGATCTTGCGTCACGGCAACATGGCGTTCGACGTGACCGACGACGTGCACCCCGATGTTGCCGCAGCCGGCGTACTGGCTGCGCGTGTGGTGGGCCTTGATATCGCCGGTATTGATCTTGTCACCGAAGACATCGGCAAGCCGCTGGGTGAAACCCGGGGCGCGATAGTGGAAGTCAATGCCGGGCCCAGCCTGCTGATGCATTTGAAGCCGGCGATCGGCAAGCCACGGCCGGCAGGGCAGGCCATCGTCGAGCATTTATTCCCCGCAGGTGAAAGCGGGCGGATTCCCGTGATTGGCGTATTGGGGCGACGTGAGCCGGCCTTGCTGGCCAGTTTGATTGCACGCTTGTTGCACCTCTCCGGTCGCCATGTGGGTTTAGCTTGCGGCACCGGCTTGCAACTGGATCAACGGGTGTTGGATACGCGTCCGAACAATCATTTTGATGGCGGCGAGCGGTTGCTGATCAATCGCGCCATCGATGCGGCAGTGATCGAAACCAGTACCCGTGCCATCCTCGGTCAGGGCTTGCCGTATGACCGCTGCCAGGTGGCGGTCCTTACCGATGCCGATGAAGATGCCTCACTGGCCGAGTTTTATGTCGACTCGCAAGAGCGCCTGTTCAACGTCTTGCGCACGCAAATCGATGTGGTGTTGAAAGGCGGTGCGGCGGTGCTCAATGCCTGTGAGCCAGCTGTTGCCGAGATGGCCAAACTCAGCGATGGCGAAGTGATGTTCTACGCCATGCAGGCAGATGCCGCACCCTTGGCCGAGCATTTGACCGAAGGTGGACGCGCCGTGTTTGTGCGCAATGGCGCGATTATTTTGGCCACCGGCAGCAATGAAGAACCGCTGGCAAGGCTGTCGCGGTTTGATTTGACTTCCGCATCGGCCACACCGGCGCAAACCGAAGCGGTGCTGGCCGCAATCGCCGCATGCTGGGCGCTGGATGTGCCGGTGGATCTGATTCCTGCCGGCATCGAACATTTTGAACAGGAACTGGCGGCCGCCGCCCGTTCCATCGAGACGAAGGGCGCGTGATGGAGATTTCACGTATCCGGGCCCTGCGCGGGCCCAACTTGTGGACCCGACGCACCGCGATCGAGGCGATTGTCACCCTCTCCGAAGGCGAGCGCCCATTGGCGGGCATGCCCGGTTTCGAAGACCGTCTGCGCGAACGCTTTCCCGAGCTCGGGTTTCTGCGCGCCACGCACAAGTCCGACACACTGACGCTGGCGCATGCGCTGGAAGTGGCCGCCATTTGCCTGCAAGCGCAAGCCGGTTGCCCGGTCACGTTCAGTCGTACTGCCAAAACGGTGCAGCCGGGTGTATTCCAGATTGTTGTTGAATACAGCGAAGAAGCCGTGGGCCGGTTGGCTTTGCAATTGGCCGAGCAGCTTTGCTTGGCCGCACGTGCCGATACGCCATTCGATTTGCAAGATGCGCTCAAGCAACTGCGTGACCTGGATGAAGACGAGCGCCTGGGCCCGAGTACCGGATCGATTGTGGAGGCTGCCATCAATCGTGGCATCCCGTGCCGGCGACTGACCGGCGGCAGCTTGGTGCAGATGGGTTGGGGCAGCAAGCAACGCCGCATCCAAGCCGCCGAAGTGGACCGCACCAGCGCGATTGCCGAGGCCATTGCGCAAGACAAGGCACTGACCAAAAAACTGCTGCGCGCCGCCGGTGTGCCGGTGCCGGAAGGGCGTCCAGTGCACAGTGCCGACGATGCGTGGGCCGCCGCGCAGGAAATCGGCTTGCCGGTAGTGGTCAAGCCGCTGGACGGCAATCAAGGCAAGGGCGTGACGGTCAACCTGCGCGGTGAAGCCGAAATCAGGCGTGCGTTTGAAGTGGCGCAAGGTTTCCGCGATGACATTCTGGTGGAACGCTACCTTCCCGGTGGCGATTACCGTCTGCTGGTGGTGGGCAATAAATTGGTCGCCGCCGCCCGCCGGGAGCCGCCGAATGTGCGTGGCGATGGCATCCACAGCGTGCGTGAGCTGGTGCAACAGGTCAATGCCGACCCGCGCCGTGGCGAAGGCCATGCGACGTCGCTAACCAAAATCCGTTTCGATGAAATTGCGCTGAGTACGCTGGAAAAACAAGGCCTGCACGCAGAGTCGATTCCCGAAAAAGGCCGGCGCATCGTGCTCCGCAATAATGCGAATCTTTCCACCGGCGGCACCGCCACCGATGTCACGGGTGATGTGCACCCCGAAGTGGCGGCGCGCGCAGTGGAAGCCGCGCAAATGGTGGGGCTGGATATTTGCGGTGTGGATGTGGTGTGTGACAGCGTACTGCGGCCGCTGGAAGAGCAGGGCGGCGGCATCGTGGAAGTCAATGCCGCACCGGGCCTGCGCATGCACCTGTCGCCCTCGTTCGGTAAAGCCCGCGATGTGGGCAAGGCCGTCATCGACCATATGTTTGCACCCGGCGAAAACGGGCGCATCCCGGTGGTGGCGGTCACCGGTACCAACGGCAAGACCACCACCGTGCGCCTAATCGCGCACCTGCTGCACACCAGTGGTTTGAGTGTGGGCATGACCAATACCGATGGGGTGTATGTCAATGCGGTGCAGGTGGATTCGGGTGATTGTTCCGGCCCCCGCAGCGCCCGCAATATCCTGCTGAATCCGACCGTGGATGCCGCCGTATTCGAGACCGCACGCGGTGGTTTGCTGCGGGAAGGGCTGGCGTTTGACCATGCCGATGTGGCGGTGGTGACCAATATCGGGGTGGGTGACCATCTGGGCTTGA